>NZ_BAAAEH010000007.1:0-164225 GCF_039522915.1 Sphingomonas oligophenolica | reverse complement strand
CGTCCCAACTCTTCCCAGTCTCGTCAAACTCGCATCAGCCTGACGCCCGAGAATCTGCCCCAGTTACGCCAGCACCCAACCAACTGATTGAAAATATTATATAAAATTCGAAATTTTCGCCAATTAACAGCCAGAAAAAAAAGATTCGAAATAACAGCCAGGATCAGCCAGCTTTTCCCCGCCCGGATTGCCTGCCCGGCCACCGCATGCGATATTGGTTGCAAAGAGAAACCCGGAGAGAGCGCCATGGCCACCGCAGTCCTTCGCAACAGCCAGATGTCCGAAGCCGAATGGGAGGCACGCCAGCAGCTCGCGTCCTGCTACCGCGTGTTCGACATGCTCGGCTGGTCCGAGATGATCTACAACCATATCACGCTAAGGACCCCCGGTGAGGAAGGCGCCTTCCTGATCAACCCGTTCGGGCTGCATTTCAGCGAGGTCACTGCCTCGAACCTCGTCAAGATCGATATCGACGGCAACAAGCTCGACGACAGCCCCTATCCGGTCAATCGCGCCGGCTTCGTGCAGCACGCGCTGTTCCACCGCCATCTGCCCGACGCGCATTGCATCATGCACACCCACACGACGGCGGGGATGGCGGTCAGCTCGGTCGAGGGCGGGCTTCGGCCGATCAATTTCTACGCCTGCAATTTCATCGGCCAGATCGCCTATCATGATTTCGAGGGCGTCACCGTCCGCGACGAGGAAGGCACGCGGCTGATGGAGCATCTCGGCGAGAAGCGCATGATGCTGCTCAAGAACCACGGCATCCTGGTGATGGGCCGCACCCTGCCCGAGGCGTTCATCAAGCACTGGGCATTGCAGCGCGCCTGCGAAATCCAGGTCGCGACTCTCGGCATGGGCACACCGATCGAAATTTCGCCCGAGGTGGTGGCGGTCCACCAGCGCGACCTGCACATGGCGCAGGTGCCGGGTGGGCCCGGCAAGGCCGATTTCGAAGCCATGGTGCGGCTGGTCGACAAGATCGACACGAGCTGGCGGAACTAGCCCTGCTCCTCCCCGCCAGGCGGGGGAGGAAAGCTAGCCGAAGCGGTATCCCGACACCGCCCATCCCAGCACATGATCGCGATAGTCGCGCACCGCGCGATCATCGCCCCCCGCTCCGAGCGCGACCATCAGCGGCAGCAGATGCTCGGCCTCGGGATGCGCGAACCGGGCGTGCGGCAACGCCTCCCACCGCGCGACGCGATCGGCCCGCGCCGCCGGATCGGCGTCCGTCACGGAATCGGCGAGCGCCGCATCCCATTCATCCGCAACCGGCGTCACCTGCGGCCCGCGGGCGCGGAGATTGTGGAAGCTCATGCCTGACCCGACGATCAGCACGCCCTCGTCGCGCAACGGCGCGAGTGCCCGCCCGATCGCGATATGCGCTGCCGGATCGAGATCCTTGCGCAGCGACAGCTGCGCGAGCGGGATATCGGCCCCCGGCACCGCGACCATCATCGGGATGAACACCCCATGGTCCCAGCCACGTTCAGCCTCTTCGCGCACGGCAAAGCCGGCGCCGGCGATCAGCTCGGCCGCGCGGCGCGCCACATCGGGCGCGCCGGGCGCGTCCCAGCGCAGTCGGTAGGTGTGCTCGGGAAAGCCGTAATAATCGTAGAGCAAAGGCTGGCCGCTCCCGACATTGACAGTCACCTCCTCCTCTTCCCAATGGCCGGAGACGAGCAGGATCGCCCTTGGGCGCTCGGGCAGCGACTCGATCAGCCCGGCGAGATAGGCCTGCATCGGTCGCCACATCGGATCGGGCGGGCCGCCGGCCGGGTCCATGAAGAAGCAGGGACCGCCGCCATGCGGAATGAAGAGTGTTGGAAGGGTCATGGCGGGAATATCGTGCGCGGCGGTGCGGGTCGCAATCGCGCTGACGGAAACGCGCCGTTTCGAAACGCCGCGCTTTGGCATATGCTCGGGCCATGACCAGCTTCACCGTCAACAACAACCCGGTCCATTACAAGATGGACCCGAACACGCCCCTGCTCTGGGCGCTGCGCGACGCCTCGAACCTGACGGGGGCAAAATATGGCTGCGGCAACGGCGAGTGCGGCGCGTGCACCGTCATGATCGACGGCGAGGCCGTCCGATCCTGCCAGACGACGATCGCTGCGATCGAGGGCACTGACGTCGTCACGATCGAAGGACTGTCGCGCGAACGGACCCATCCGGTCCAGCTCGCCTGGATTGCCAATAACGTGCCGCAATGCGGCTTCTGCATTCCCGGCATGATCATGGCCGCGGCGGTATTGCTGAAGAAGAACCGCAATCCAACCGAGGATGACATCAAGACGGCGCTCACCAATCTGTGCCGCTGCGGCGTCTATCCGCGCATCATCGAGGCAGTGATGCGCGCCGCACGCATCCAGCGCGGCGACGAGACAATCGACGCCGGCCCGTCGCCCGGCATCGACCCCGCCGCAGCCGCAAGACTGGTTCCGGCGCTCACGCCGACGGGCGGCAAGTAAAATGAATCCTTTCGCAACGCTGACAAGCCAATTCAGAAACTCGTCATCGCGAATAAGGCACAACAGGTTCATCGATTGGGCCGATCTCGTGCCCACGAACCGGAAGGACTGAGATGCGTACTTCTTTCATCATCGCGCTTCTGGCGGCGACGGCGATCATACCGGCGGCCGCCTCGGCGCAGGATTGGCACCATGGCGACCGCGGTGGTCGAGGCGAGGGCCGCAGCGAAGCACCCCGCGGCGATGGACAACCGCCGGCCCGGCCGCAGGCGCCGCAGCAACAGGCGCCGCAGGCACAGCCTGCCCAGGTCCAGCCGCGGACCTTCGAGCGTCATGACAATGGCGGTAATGCCCGCGGCGGATGGCAGGGCGGCGGCGCGTGGCAGGGTCGCAACCAGATGCAGCAGCAGCAGTTGCAGGCTCAGATCCAGCAGCAACAGGCTCAGGCCCAGGCTCAGGCTCAGGCCCAGGCCCAGGCCCAGGCTCGAGCCCAGCAGGCCCAGCGAGCCGAGCGTCGTGGCAATGGCGGCCCGGGCTGGCAGCAGCAGGGTGGCGATCGTCGCGACGGCAACTGGCAGCAGCAGGGCGGCGATCGTCGCGGCGGCAACTGGCAGCAGCAGGGTGGCGACCGTCGCGGCGGCAACTGGCAGCAGCAGGACGGCGATCGTCGCGGCGGCAATTGGCAACAGCAGGGCGGCGATCGTCGCGGCGGCAACTGGCAGCAGCAGGGCGGCGACCGTCGCGGCGGCAACTGGCAGGGCCAGCACGGCAATGGCGGTGACTGGCGCAACGATGGTCGGCGCGATGGCGGCTGGCGCGATCGCGACCGCAATCGCGGTGGCAACTGGAACCGCAACTGGCGCCAGGACCATCGCTACGACTGGAGCAGCCGGCGCATCCACAATCGCAATGCCTTCCACCTGCCGCGCTACTATGCGCCTTACGGCTGGGATTATGGCTATCGCCGGTTCGGAATCGGCTTCGAGCTGAGCTCGATCCTGTACGAGCAGAATTACTGGATCGACGATCCGAGCTACTACGGCCTGCCCGATGCCTATGGGCCGTATCGCTGGGTGCGCTACTATAATGATGCGCTGCTCGTCGACATCTATACCGGCCAGGTCGTCGACACGGTCTACGACATCTTCTGGTAAGGCGCGGATCCGAAAGCGAGGGGCTCGGCGATCGCATCGCCGGGCCTCTTGTTTTTTGCGGCCGCGACGGCAGATTGCGCGCGCATGGCCCTGTTCGCAAAGAAACCAGGCGGCGCATCCGCCGCCCGCAAGCTCGTCGGTGAAACCGTCTCGCGCCGGTTCGACGCCAATCCGGCGATCAAGCGCGCCAAGACCGACGCGGCACAGGTCTATTACCATGCCGATTTCCTCAGCCCGACGGCGTGCAACGCGCTGATCAGGCTGATCGACGCGAACCGCAGGCCCTCCTCGCTACTCGTCGACACCTCAGGCCCCAATTTCCGCACCAGCGACAGCTGCGACATGGATCGCTGGTCGCCCGTGGTACGGCCGATCGACGAATCGATCGCCGCACTGCTCGGCATCGATCCGGCGCATGGCGAGACGATGCAGGGTCAGCGCTATGCCCCGGGCCAGCAATTCCGCGCCCATCATGACTTCTTCCATGAGGGCGAGACCTATTGGGAGGCGATGATGGCGTCCGGCGGCCAGCGCACCTGGACCGCGATGGTCTATCTCAACAATGTCGAGGAAGGCGGCGCGACCTGGTTTCCCCAGGCGGGCATCCGCGTCGCGCCGAAGCGCGGCCTGCTGCTTGCCTGGAACAACATGAACCCCGACGGAAGCCCCAACCAGCGCACTCTTCATGAGGGCATGCCAGTGGTGAAGGGTACGAAATACATCGTGACGAAGTGGTTTCGCGAGGGTAGCTGGCTCAAACAATAAGGCGGCGCGAGCCGAGCGTTGACGAGCTTCCATGCGAAAAATCGTTCTCACGACCGTCGGCACCCTGGGAGACTTGCACCCGTTCATCGCCATCGGTCTCGCACTCAAGCGGCGTGGCTATCACCCTGTGCTTGCGGTGGCCGAAGACCATGTCGCCAAGACCCAGGCGGCCGGGCTCGACGCGGTGGCGGTGCTGCCGAGCTTCGACGTGATCTGGCAGCGAATGGGGCTGAGCGAGGATGATGCCGTCAAGCGTGTGATGGCCGACCAGACCTATATGCTCGAACAGGTGCTGCTCCCCTGGCTTGGCTCGAGCACCGACGCGCTGGACGCAGTGGTGGAAGGCGCGAGCGCCCTGGTAGGCTCGCTGTTCGTGTTCGGCGCGCCCATCATCGCCGAGAAGCGCCGGGTGCCGCTCGTCTCGGTGATTCTCCAGCCGATGGCGATCCTCTCGGCGCACACCCCGCCCCAGACACCGGATTTCTGGATGCTGAAGGGCGCGCCGGCTGGCACGATCGGCGTGCGGTGGAACCGCATGGCCTATTCAGTCATGCGCCGGATCATGCGTCGGCGTTACGGGCGCAAGATCGACGATGTGCGAGCCAGCCACGGCCTGGGCGCGGCACGCGACCCCTCGATGTTCGATGTGAGCATGGAGACGGCGCTGACCCTGTGCTGCTATTCCCCGCTCTTCGGGCCGCCGCAAAAGGATGCGCCGCCGCGCAGCGAGATCATCGGCTTTCCGGTCTTCGACAGCCAGAACGGCAATGCCGATGCACCCGACCCCGAGCTTGAGGCGTTCCTGGCCGCGGGCCCGCCGCCTCTTGTCTTCACGCTGGGCTCGTTCGCCGTCTATGCCCCGGGGGATTTCTACGAGGAGGCGGCTGCCGCGGCCAGGAAGCTGGGGCAGCGGGCCGTGCTGCTGACCGGCGAAAAGACCTCGCTTCGCTCGGGCGGAGACCTGTTCGTCCGCGCCTATGCGCCGCATTCGATGCTGTTCCCGCGCGCGGCGGCGATCATCCACCATGGCGGCATCGGCACGACCGGCCAGGCGCTGCGCGCCGGCAAGCCGCAACTCGTCGTGCCGCATATGGGCGACCAGGCGGACAATGCGCATCGGATCAAGAAGATGGGTGTCGGGCGCACCCTCGCCGCGCGGCGGTTCACGGCAGGCCGGGCAGCGCCGATCATCGCGTCCCTGCTGAACGATGGCCGCTACCGCGCCGAGGCGGAGCGGATCGGCGCGGTGATCGTCCATGAGAACGGCGCCGAGGCTGCCGCCGTCGCGATCGAGAAGCTCGTCGGCTGATCTTCCCCAAGGGCCTTGCACCACAACCCCTGTCCCACGACCCCCGAACTGTGCAACAGCCACCGCATGAACCCGGTCCTCAACGTTTCGCGCTCGATCCTCGGCCAGCCCTGGCGCTGGCGAATGCTCGAGGCTGATGCGCGCGATCCGGGGTTCGCGCCCGATGATCTGGTGACTCAATTGCTCCTGGCCCGGGGCTGCCCGCGCGAGGCGCTCGAGGCGCACAAGGCGCCGAGCATCCGGGGCTTCATGCCCGATCCCTCGATCTTCCGCGACATGGACCGCGCCGCCGAGCGGCTTGCCCATGCGGTCCAGGCCGGCGAGCAGGTGACGATCTTCGGCGATTATGATGTCGATGGCGCGACGTCCGCCGCGCTGATGATCCTGTTGCTGCGCGATCTCGGCCTCGAGGCGCGCGCGTACATCCCCGACCGGCTGATGGAGGGATACGGCCCCTCGGGTGCAGCGCTCGTCCGGCTGAAGGAGGAGGGCGCGAACCTCATCGTGACCGTCGATTGCGGGGCGCAGGCATTCGAAGCGCTCGAGATGGCGCGGGTTGCCGGCGTTGACGTGATCGTCGTCGATCATCACAAATGCGCCGCCGCCCTGCCCTATGCCCATGCGCTGGTAAATCCGAACCGGCTCGACGAGACCGAGGGTGCCGAACATGGCCATCTTGCCGCGGTCGGGGTCGCCTTTCTGCTCGGCGCAGCGCTGATCAGGCTGTTGCGCGCCCGGGGCTGGTTCACCGAACGGGCGGAGCCGCGCCTGCTCGACCTGCTCGACATCGTCGCGCTCGGCACGGTCGCTGACGTCGCGCAGCTGAGGGGCCTCAACCGCGCCTTTGTCAGCCAGGGGCTTAAAGTGATGGCGCAGCGCCGCAATATCGGCCTCAACGCGCTGATCTCGGCCTCGCGCCTGACCCGCGCGCCGACCGCGACCGATCTAGGCTTTGCACTCGGTCCGCGGATCAACGCGGGCGGGCGGGTCGGCAAGTCCGATCTCGGCGTTCGCCTGCTTACCACCCGCGACCCTGCCGAGGCCGCGAGCATCGCCGCCGAGCTCGACCGCCTCAACGAGGAACGCCGCGCGATCGAGGCGATCGTTCAGGAGGGAGCCGAGGGCTTCGCGGCCGCCAAGGGCAACCGCGCGGTGATCGTCGTCGCCGGGCGCGGCTGGCATCCCGGCGTGATCGGCATCGTCGCCGGGCGGCTGAAGGAGAAATATGGCCGCCCCGCAATTGTGATCGCGCTGGACGAGGCCGGGATCGGCAAGGGATCTGGCCGGTCTATTTCAGGCGTCGATCTTGGAGCCGCGGTGCTCGCGGCAAAGGATATGGGGCTGCTGGTGGCGGGCGGCGGGCACGCGATGGCGGCAGGCCTCACCATCGGCGAGGATCGGATCGAAGCGTTCGCCGATTTCCTCGAGGAGCGCCTCGATGCGGCCGTCACCCGATCGATCGGCGACCGTGCGTTGTTGCTCGATGCGCTCGTCACCGCGGGGGGCGTCAACCCGGCGCTGGTCGAGGCGATGGACGCCGGCGGGCCTTACGGCATGGGCTGGCCGCAGCCGCGCGTCGTTGCCGGGCCGGTGAGGATCGTGAAGGCCGATATCGTCGGCAACGGCCATGTCCGCGCGATCGTCAGCGGCGATGAAGGCCGCCCGCTCAAGACAGTCGCCTTCCGCCAGGCCGAAACCGCGCTCGGCGCAGCGCTGCTCGGCGCGCCGCCGCACCGACGGCTGTGGCTGGCGGGCCGGGCGCGGATCGACGACTGGGGTGCAAGGCCGGCCGCCGAGCTCCATCTCGACGACGCGGCCTGGGCGGACTAGCCTTGGCAACCAGTGGCGGGGGAACTCGGGAAGTATCGCCATGTTCAGCCATATCACCTTCGGCACCAACGACCTCGAGCGCGCGCGACGCTTCTACGAGCCCGTCATGGCGACGCTCGGCGTCGATCAACCCTTCCAGCTTCCGGGTACGCTCGTCTTCGGCGAACTGGCTGGGCTGAAGCTGTTCATCCTCAGCCCCTTTGACGGCGGCAGCGCCAGACCAGGCAACGGGGCGCACGCCGCGTTTCTCGCGCCTGATCGCAGGGCGGTCGACGCCTTTCATGTGGCAGCGCTGGCCAATGGCGGCAGTGACGAGGGCGCGCCGGGCCTCCGTCCGCAATATCACGCCCATTATTACGGCGCCTATGTCCGCGACCCTGACGGAAACAAGCTTCAGGCGGTCTGCCATCGGCGTTATGACGACGCAGCGGCTTGACCCGCACCCGGCATTTGCCTAACCGGCACCCCCACGCCCGGGGCTTCCCGGGATGGCCCCTTCGTCTAGCGGTCTAGGACGCGGCCCTTTCACGGCTGAAACACGGGTTCGATTCCCGTAGGGGTCACCAGTCAAGCGATTTATCGCATTGATTTGGCCAGTGAAAAAATAATCCGGCCAAATCGACACCGCAGTTCTTCCACCTTTGCTGCGAAATAAGCTGTCTCGAAGGCCAGATTGGTCACGACAGTATCTCTCAGGTCGAATCGTGCCCTCGAAGAACCGCCCGGGTGGTGTGCGGCAAGTCCTGCAAATAGCGGTCAGGGCTTCTGGTCATGCGGCTTGTCGTATGTCGGCTTTCTTCATCTCCTTGAGATCATTCATGTTGAGGTAGCGATTGGCCTCGAGCCAGTTCTCATGGGTCTCGACCGCCAGTGCCGGGATGAGGCGCAGGCAACTGTCTTCGTTGGGGAAGATACGCAGCACGATGGTCCGGCGCTTGATCTCCTCGTTGAAGCGCTCAAGCATGTTGGTGCTCTTCATGTGTTTGTGATGCTGGCGCGGCAGCCGGTAGAAGGTGAACGTCTCCTCGATGGTTTCCTCGGCCCAACCGGTCAGTTTGGGATAGCGCGGCGACCATTTTCTGAGCCACGCGGCAAGGTCGCTCCTGGCCTCGGAGAGCGCGCGGCGATCATAGATCCAGCGCAGTTCCTGAAGGCAGTCGTCGTCGGCCTTGCGGGGCAGATGGTCGAGCGCGTTCCTGAGGAAGTGAACGTAACAGCGCTGGAACCAGGCGTCGGGCAGCACCTCGCGGACTGCGCGCAAGCCCGCATGATCATCGGCAACGACATATTCGACGCCGTGGAGACCGCGATCCCTGAGGCCGACGAGGACGCCCTTCCACGACGAGCGGCTCTCACGGTTGGCGCGCTCGACAGCGAGGATCTGACGCCGCCCCTCCCAGTCGACGCCGAGCGCGACGAGCACCGCGCACGACCGAACCACGCCCGCCTGGCGGACCTTCTCGTACTTGGCATCGATGATCAGATAGGCGAACGGCTCGTCGAGCCGGCGCCGGGCAAAAGCCGTCAGGCTCTCATCCAGTCGCTTGTTGATCGCCGAGATGGTTGAGGCGGAGAAGCTGTGACCACACAGCTCTTCGGTGATCGCCTTCACCTTGCGGGTCGAGACACCCTGGACGTACATCTCCGCCAGCGACGCCACCAGCGCCTGCTCCGAGCGCTGGTAACGCTCGAACAGCTCGGTCGAGAACCGCCCGTCGCGGTCCTGCGGTACCCGTAGCTCGAGCTTGCCAACCCGCGTGATCAGCGTCCGGTTGTAGTGCCCCGAGCGATAGCCGATCCGACCCTCCGATCGCTCGCTCCTCCCGGCGCCGAGCGCCTCCGTCATCTCGCCTTCGAGCATCTCCTGCAGCAAATCCTGCACGATCGCGCGCAACTTATCGTGGTTCGCACCCATCAGCTCTTTGACGGCGGCAATCGATGGCTTACTCTCATTCCTGATCATGGTGGGGCTCCATTGGAGTTGGTGACGTCGAACATCACCAGCCTGCCATGGCCGCTCACATCCTCAACGGATTTTGCAGAACCTCCCGCACACTACGACCGTCCGTCGACTTGCGTGGCTGCGGGCATCCCCAACAGCTGGGCACGGCATTGCGCGTCACGGCATGGGGCGGACCACCGACACAGCCTTTGCGGGTTCGACACCAACTCAGGGTAATTCATTCATTTGGCGCGATCACAGACCCGGGCAGTTCGCGGTTGCTCCGCCGTAGGGCATAGCGAGCGGCGTCACGGTCACCGTCAGCGTGTCCCGATAGCTTGGCGACGACACCTTTGTTGTGCCTCCATCCTGCAATGTCACCGCGATCGGCAGGTTCTGGCCGCCGGTACCGGCACGCTGGCACGCGACCGTGGTGAATGACGGGCTCGCATTGCTTTTCGTCTGCCCGAGGAAATGAGTCGAATATCTTATGGTCTGCGCCGTATCGCCGAGGTTGCCGCCCGAAAAGGTCATCCGATAATTGCTCGCCGAACTCAGACTCACCGTATAGGGCCCCGAGCTCGCCACCCTGATCGCGCCGGTGACGCTGTGCGTGCCGGCCTGCAAATCGCTGACGCTGCCGATCTCGCCGAAATCCAGCGCGGGACCGGCATAGCTTGCCTGCAGCGCGCTGAGGACGTTGATCCTGATCGTCATCGCGTCCGTCAGCGTTGCCGGCGAATGCACATCCTGGACTCCGTTCTCACCGTCGCAGACATAGCGGATGTCGAATACGAGTGGATCGCCGGCGCTCAGATCGAGACCACCCGGAATCGAGACGACGAACTGGTTGGTCTGAGTGTCCGGCGAGAAATATCCCCCGAAATCCAGGAACACGGTGCCGCTCGGTGGTGGAAACGGCACGGAAAGGGTGTGGACGGCCGGCAAGGTATAGAGGACGTTCCAGCCGGAATGGGTGATGGTAAAAGCGGGCGATCCCGACGCCTGCACGAAATAGAAATCCACGTGTCGGGTATAGCCATTGGCCGACCGAAAGCGCGTCAGGTTCATGGTGACCGTCACCTGGTTGATCCCCGACCCGGTAAATGGGTTATAGTTGCCGATCGAGGTCGTGGTGGTTCCGCTGACACCGCACGGGCCCGCCGCCTCGGCGGCCGGGACGATCGCGATCCAGGCGAGCAGCGACAATAGCGCGGTGCCAAGGCGTGCCATGATCCTCATGGACGGCCGTCCGCCTTCTCGGGCCTGATATCCTCCATCTTGAAGACTCCCGTTGTTTTGCCTGGCGGAATGTCGACGGTATAAACGGTGATGGGGTCGGTATGGAACGCTATGCGCCAGTGCCCGGGCTTGAGGCCAGTTACCGCAAACCGCCCATCACTGCTGGTAAACACGGGGAGCGGTTCGCGCTCCGGCGCCGCAAGCTCGGTGGCCAACCCCGAAAGCAGCGCCAGCGGCTTGCCTTCCTCGTCAAGCAGTCGGCCGACCAGGGTGACGGGGTATTCCGATCCTGCCTGCAGTCGGTAACCGCTGCGATAGGGCGGGAACACCCGAAACGCGCCCGGACCCAGATCGAGGTCGGCTGGGGCGCCAGGCGCATCGATCGTGATCGTCCGGTTGTTGTAGGACATGAGATCAGGCTGCGTGGCGGTGCCGAGCGGGGTGGTTCCCGCAGTATAGCCATAGGGGCCCGGCTCCAGCTCCACCCTGGCATGCCTGATATTCTCGCGTCGGCTGACGATCGCGAAGCTGTCGCTGATCGGCCGTCCGATCGATACCGCACCATCGGCGAACGCGATCGACGTGGCGAAGCGCAGATTGGTCCGCGAGTCCGTCGGAGAACCTGCCCCGCCCTCGAAGGAAGTGAGCTGGTCGATGCCGATCTCGCCCGCGCTGGTGATGTAGTTGGCCGAACCGTTGATCCCGACATTGTGCGGCGATCGTTCCAGAGACCCCGACAGGTTGAGCGAGCCGACACCCTGGCCATATTGCGCCTGATAGCTGATCCGCTCGGTCTGATGGCCGGAATCATAATCGGCGATCAGGCTCGCGCCTTTTCCCATCTGCACCGTCAACGACAACAGGAAGGACAAGCCGGCGCGCCGGCTCCGCGTCGCGCCCTCATATACCGTCGTCGCGGTGAAATTCATCCGCGGCACCGGGCGCCAACCGATGGTCATCCGATACGCCGAGCTATCCCAAACGCCCGCCCGTCCCTTGGCGTAATTTACGTCCACACCGGCATAAATTGCCTGGCTGAAGGCGTGCGAATAGCCGCCGCTGAGACGATAGGTGAAGGGGTTCTGACCGAACACATCTCCGCTCGGGGCGAAATTCTTGCTCAACAATTCGGCTGACAGGTCGAGCGCGTCGGACGTCATGTCCTTACGCTGGATCAGGCTCCGGAAGGTGAACAGGGCGGCGCCCCCCGCGCCCCGCCCGTCGATCTGGGAGGCAGCCAGGTTCATGCCGAACGCGCCGATCGGAGTCGCGAGAATCGATTCGACGCCAATCATCCGCGAATGCCGGTCAGCTTGAAGATTACCCCCCAAGGTCAGCCTCTCTGAGAGCCCGCGGCGATAGAAGCCGGTGATCACGGGCTCACTGGAATAGACCGGGCCAGAGCGGCCTGGTGGAGCCTTCACTCCAGCGTAGAGCCCGAATTCGCTCAATCCGGCCGCCAACTGAGACTGGTCCGAGAAGAGGCTGAAATTGAGCGTTTCAACCCGGCCACCGTCGCCGCGGATCGTGATCCGAGCATTGTCGATGCCTTGGGTATAAGGAAAATCACGCAGGTCGTAGCTGCCCGGATCAAGGCGCGTCCGACGGACCAACTGATCATTGACCCAGATCTCAACGGTCGATGGCTGATCGAGGCGGAAGCTCTGTCGGCCGGTCGGGCGCGTGATCGTCTGGGGCTGCAACGCGCTATACGACCGGAGGATCGAAATGCCGGCGATATCGGGTGCGTACTGGAAACCTCTCGCGACCGTTCGTAGATCGCCCGCGGTCCAGCGGATCAACCTATCCTGATCGTCATAGACAAACCGCGATCCCTGCCGCTGAAGTGCCGGGCCATTACCGCCAGGCTGAAATACGCCCTGCGTTTCGAACACGACGCCAGCCAGGCGGGCCGCACCGTCAAGGAACATCGAAGGTGTTCCCAGACCACGATTGGTGCCGGCTTCGACATAATCGACTGCTCCGCGCATCGTAAGATAGGCGCTGAAACCGGCAGGCCGCGCGAAGCCGCCGACCGTTTCGACTCCAAGCGAGGCGACCTGGATGGTACGCTGCGCTTCCAGCTCAGCCGGAATATCGAGCACCAAGGCGATCTTCTGCGGGTCGTAGCGCATCCTGATCCCCAATGGGGCCAATGCATCGAGGCCAATGGTGGCCTGCGCCGCAAGCATGGTGCGCAACTTGGCGGCCAGATCCGGCTTTGCGCTGACAACGACCAGATCGAGCAGCCGCTGCGCGGGCAGCCGGATTTCGTCATCGGGCATGAGCCTGAGCTCGATGTCGCCCATATAGCGCGTTCCATCCAGTACCGGCACCGTCAGGTCGATCGCGCGCCCTGTCGGATTGAGCGGCAGGGTCGCCGCAACCGAGAGCGGCTCGGTTGGACGCGATGATGATGGCTCCCCGGGAAGCGATCCCCGGGGAGCCTCATTATTGGCCGCGTTAGCCACCGCAAGTTTGGCCCCAGGGGCGTCCGCGAGCAGCATCAACCACGCAGCGGCGCAACAAAGGGCGGCCACATTCGTGCCGCTCAGCTATCCGGAGTGAATTTAGCTTCGATCGTTCCCTCCGGGAGCGGCAACACGCCTGCCAGAGTGAATTTGCGCTCCTGTCCGGACGTGATCAGGCCCATACCCAATTGCTGCTCGATTTCCGGGCCTGCCAGCGTCTGGCGAAATACCTCGCGTCCCGACGCGTCCTTTTCGACGACGCGCAACTTGCCGTGCGACAGATACCCGTAAGTGGAGGAGTCATTGGCGACCGTGATAATGGGGACCGGCTTGCCGGCTCCATTCTTGCCGACTCCGACGGACTGGACACGTAGCGCCGGCTTCGCGCCCTGTGGGCCCACGCTGGCGAGCACCTGGAAGCTGAAGACGACCTGCACGGCGGATTCGCCTTCCTTCGGCTTCACTGGGACCTGGGCTACGGTGATGTAATAATGCTTGCTCCTGGTGAGTGCCGGATCCCCGACATATTGGACACGAAACGTCTGGGTCTGGCCGGGCTGGATCAACGCCTGAGGCGGAAACACCACCAGATCGCCCGGATCCTTGCCGGTGCCGTGCGTCTCGCCGGCCTCAACGAC
The DNA here is from genome assembly GCF_039522915.1 of Sphingomonas oligophenolica. Lineage (NCBI taxonomy): Bacteria > Pseudomonadati > Pseudomonadota > Alphaproteobacteria > Sphingomonadales > Sphingomonadaceae > Sphingomonas > Sphingomonas oligophenolica. The sequence goes on along the minus strand of NZ_BAAAEH010000007.1, from coordinate 150,394 downwards.
AAGCTCCTGCACCGTCAACTGGACCGGCACCGCTATGGCTGAGGTATTTTCCACCGAGACGACCTGGTTCATCCCGCGCCCGCTGGTCTTGAGATCGACCACCAACGGCTTAACCGTAATGGCGTCCGCCTGATAGAGCGGGGCGGCAAGCATCCCGAAAGTGGCAAGAGTCACACCGATGGTGCGGAATCGAGAGAGGGGTCGCATTTTGAATACTCCTTCAAGCTGTGGGAACAGGCGCGGTCGCGACATGCCTTCTGAAGCATTCGACCCAGCTTCGAGATCGCGCCGCGCTTCAAATTCTTGTCACTGGCGTCAGCATTTTGCCGACCGAGCCGATCAGGGTGCCGGTGCAACCAGGATCGAAATCACGCCGTCATAGGCACCCGCCAGCATGATGCTCGCATCGCCATTGTCGGGATGGAGCCCATAGACTCGCACCTGAAAGTTACCCGCCACGGCGGAAACCGCGCCGTTCACCAGCGTCACGCTCGGTGCGGGCAATGTGGCCGCTGTCGTATAGGTCGCAAAGGCAAACCCGCCTTCGGCAAGCGCAATCTTCGACTCGGCAGTATAATCAATGGTCGCGCTACCCGGAGGAGCTGGCACAGAGGCGGGGTTGACCAGCCGGGTTGCGCTCATCGTGACGTTGAAGCGGAGTGACGAGCATCCGACGAAGAAGTCCGCCACGCCGGCCGGCGAATTGGTGTTCGAGGTCGGGAGACCCGGCAATATCGCTCCATTCGACCCGGTGAGTTCACCCAGATTGATCGTACCGGCGAAGGTCGTGTCCCCGTTGAAGGTCGAACCACAGCGCGGCGCGACCGTCCCATGGAGATTGACTGTGCCCGTCACGCTTTGCGCCGAGGCCTGGGTTGCCGTCAGCGCGGATAGCGCGAGGACGGCGGAAGCTGCGAGATATCTGAATTTCATTTTACGGTTCCTTCCTGCTTGAAATGTCGTGAGTTGAAATTGGTCGAGGTGGTTCATCAGATCGTCGGGCTCACTGTGACGGTCAGCGTGTCGGCATAAGTGGTTGACGCAATGAGCGTTTCGGATCCGGCATAGACAGGCGCACTGACCCGCAGATAGGATCCTGAGGCGCCGCTGGACGCACCGCCCAGCCTAAGGCCCTGGTTCGACGCCGCCGGCCCTCGGAAAATGCATGGCGCCCCCGCGGTGCTGGTCAGCGTGGCCGCAACACAGACCGCCGTGGCGGTGGGGACGCCCGAATTGCCGACGAGGCTCAGCGCCACGTCGTACGGCGCCAGCCTGCTGTATCCGAGCGGCGGCGTCGCGATTGCCGCCAGCAATCCTCCATTTGCGGACACAACGGCGACTCGAACCGCGGTGCTGCACTGCAACGCCATGCTGAAATCATGCGTGAAGCCCGAGGTGATCTCCGGAACGTCATAGGTGCCGCTGACCGAAAAACTGCAGCGGGTCGCGACTGAAGCGGTAACCGGTATCGTCAGCGTGATGTTGGCGGGGCTTCCCCCCGCCACGGCGGTGGTTTGAGCCTGCACGCTCACCGGCCAGATCAGCGCGCCGATAGCGAATGCAGCGAATACATTATGCGCAGGCGGCATTGAACCGCCTTTCTCTATCTGACCCAATCTCATCGCCGGCCCCGCCAATCGCGCGACATCCAACCCGGTTGCGCGCAATGAACTCGCGCCGCCGTCTACCGACCGGGGTCGGCCCAACATTTCTTTCCAAGCGGCTAAAATCAAATCGATTCTAGTCATTTGACACGATAAAGCGCGCTCAGGAAGACAGTTATCTCCACCCCCAAAGTATGAATTCAATATCGCAAGCGACACCTAGCATCCTCTCAATGCCAAATATTTCCTACGTTAGGCAAACTATTCCCGATCCAGATGATTGACTATCAGTATATGTACTGATGGGATCATGTCGGCGCATTGCGATCGGTGATAAGTAGGCACGCGACGTCCGACGCGCGGCGTTGGGCATCTTAGCGATCATTTCCGCTTCAATGTACGAATCGGTTCGAATGAAAACTGGTGGGCGCGTGGGCGGCCCCTCTCTTCTTCTCCCCTTCTGCGTCGGGAGGGGCGCGGGGCCTGTGCTCCCGTCCTCCACGAACGGCACCCATGGCGGTGAGCGTGAACGCACCCCCAACCAGTTTCAGGTGAATGACGGGCCGCATCGTTGAGGTGAGGCTCGGAGCCTGACGGACCTGAAACTCGCAAGCGGGATCACCTTATGGCGCAACCGCCGCGTAGGGTGCCCCGCCGGCGTCCGCTCGACCTGTCCCCTCGTCTCTTCGAGCCACAGCGCGCCGCGCGGGAAATCAATAACGACCCTATTCCGGCTGAGGCACGGCCTTGTTCAGCAAAGTGGAGATTGCCGTCAGCATCTGGGCGGAGGCGAAGGGCTTTTGCAGGATCAAACTGTCCGGCACCCCTTGCGCGCTGTAATCAGCAGCGCTGTCGCCGGTCATGTAGACGACCGCGATCGTCGGGTTGGCCTGCCGCGCCATTCTGGCGATCTCCCAGCCGTCCATCGTGCCGCCGAGTCGTATGTCAGTAATCAGACCCGAAAGCTCGGCAGCCCCCACGGCGAGGCGCGAAAGCGCATCTTCGCCGGTTGAGGCCACCGATACCGCATAGCCGCCATCGACAAGGGCATCTTCAAGCGTAAGCGCGATCACCTGCTCGTCTTCGGCCAGAAGGATCCGTATCTCGTTTTCCACGATATTCTTGATCCCCCTGCCAGCTATTTGCCTGGACATTGGTTTTTCCGGCCAGGATCAGCCGCTCGCAGGATAACAAAGCACTGACGCGCATGTTCCGGTCCGCTGCACGCGCATATTTGCGACGATCCGTGCCGGATTGTGTGATTGAAAGAGCTCCTGCGCATTTTTGGACATTGATCTGGCCGGGATGGCCCCGATATGGGGCGGCATGACATTGATCGAGACATATCGGGCGAACGCGGCCGCCCAGCGTGCCGCCGCAGAGAAAACGAACCTGCCGAATCGGCGCGAGATGCACGAGCGATCGGCACGGACCTGGGAAACCATGGCTGAAAGCGCTGAAGATACCGCCGGCCGTGCCTTGACCAATCTTGCCGCCAAGGCCGAACGCGCCTGACACCAGTCCGCGCGGTGCCTGTGCGGGTCAGGCGGGCTGGTGCAGCTGCTGGACGATCTCGCCGGCAAGCTTGGCGGTGACTTCGGCAAGGTGATCGAAACGCGCTTCGTAGCGCGCCATGCCCTGGCTGAGGGCGCGGAGCTCGGCGTCAAGGCCGTGAAGCTCAGCCTCGGGCAACAGCGCCTCGATCCCGTCCCAGCGCGACCAGCCGTCGCGCGGCGTCACGCCGAGCATCTGGCCCCGCCTGGCAGCTACCGCCGAATTGATTCGCGACGTTGCGCTGCCGGGTGCGTGAATGGTCACGTGCGAGATCGGTTCAAGCAGATAGGGCGTGGCCGCGGCAAGCGCCTCCGCCATGGCGATTCGGCCCGCGGTTCGGAACGCCAGCTCCGAGCTGTCGACGGAATGGAAGGACCCATCGACCAGCGCGACGGCCACATCGACGACCTGCACGCCGAGCGGCCCTTTCAGCATCGCGTCGCGCACGCCTTGCTCGACTGCGGGAATCCACTGCCGGGGTATTGCGCCGCCGGTGATCCGGTCCTCGAAGCGAAAGCCCTCGCCTCGCTGCAGCGGCCGGATTTCGATGACGACGTCGCCGAACTGGCCGTGGCCGCCCGACTGTTTTTTGTGGCGGCCGCGTTGCGTGGCGCCTTTGCGCACCGTTTCCTGATAGGCCACAGACGGTGGGCGCACGGAAACCGCAACGCCGTAACGCCGCTTCAGCCGGTCGAGCGCGACGGTGAGATGCTCTTCGTTGATGCCGTGGATCAGCGTCTCGCGAGAGGCTTCGTCCTGGCCCCAGCGCAGGCCGGGGTCCTCCTCGACAAGCCGGTTGAGCGCGGTCGACAGGCGAACCTCGTCCTTGTGGTCGCTGACCGCGATCGCCAGCGCATAGTTCGCAATCGGCCAGGTGTTGGGCGTCGCAACGCTGTTGGCGCGCGCCACGATTCCGAGCAGATCGCCAGCCCGCGTCGTCTCGACCTTGGCGATCCCGACGATATCGCCCGGCTCGACCCGTTGGGTTCGCACCGTGGCGGCGCCTTGCACCGTGAACAATGCACCCGCTCGGGATGATTCGCCGCCCGCGCCAGTCAATTCAGCGCCTTCCGTGAGCGGCCCGCCGAACACCCGGGCAAGCGCGAGGCGGCCGATCGTGTTGCCGTGCGAGATCTTGAAGACCTGAACCACCTGACCCTCTACGCCCAGCCGGGCTGCGGTCTGGGCCGCGGTCGGCGTGTCGTGGCGCAGCATCTTGAGCAGGCGGCGGATGCCGAATCCGTTGAGCGCCGAGCCGAACAGCACCGGTACCACCAGCCCGGCCGCCGTCTCGCGAGCGAGATCGCCGAAGATGGTTGAAAGGCTCGGCACCTCGTCAGTCAGGAGTTGTTCGAGCAGGACGTCGTCGTGATCGGCCAGCTGCTCGAGCATGTGGAAGCGCGCCGCTGTCTCATCCTCGCGGAGATGGGCTGCGAGCGGCACCTGCTGCGACCGTTTTCCGGGCTGATAATGATAGGCCCGCTCAAGCGCGAGATCGACGAAGCCGGCGGTGCGCTCGCCGGCACGGATCGGGATCTGACGCGCGACCAGCGCGGCGGCGCTCATCGGCTGCAGGGCGGCAAGCAGATCTTCGATACTGCCCCGTGCCTGGTCGATCTTGTTGACGAACAGCGCGTGGGGAATCCCGAGCGCCTCGAGCCGCCTCAGGGTCGGCTCGACGAGCGGTGCGCGCGCTGGATCGGGATCGATCACGACCAGGGCCAGATCGGCCACGCTCAGCGCCATTTCCATGTCGGTCGCGAAGGCGGGGCTGCCGGGCGCGTCTAGCACCAGATAGCGATCGTCCATCCAGTCGAAGCGAAGCAGGTTGAGCTCAGTCGATCCGCCGCGCGTTCGGGCCTGCGGGCTGGCGTCGCCCACGCTGCTGCCCGAATCGACCGAACCCAATCGGGGTATCGCGCCTGCCGCGAACAGCAGCGCCTCCGCCAGGCTCGTCTTGCCCGCGCCGGCTGGTCCAACAAGCGCGACGGCTCTGGCGCCCTTGCGACTCTCGTCCACCATCGATCTTCTCCTGCTCGCTCCACCTCTCGTGCCGGAGGCGGTCCGCTGGAGTCGCGAGGGTCGGCCTATAGGCGCGAGAACGCAAGACCGTTGAGCGGAGCGGCGAAATTCGGGCCGGAGGACGAGACCGTCAGGCTTCCATCATCACACCCTGGAAGACCGGATCCTCCAGGGCGCGCCCGGCGCCCATGGCGACGCAAGTGAGGGCATTATCCGCGACGATCACCGGCAGACCAGTCGCCTCGGACAGGACCTGGTTGAGACCTGACAACAGGCTTCCGCCGCCGGTCATGACGATGCCCTGATCATAGATATCGGCGGCGAGTTCGGGCTCGGTCTTTTCGAGCGCCGACAGCACCGTCTCGACGACCTGGCCCACGAGATCGGCGAGTGCGGTGGCGACTTCCGCCTGGCTCACTTCGATTTCGGAGGGGATGCCGTTGACGAGATTGCGGCCCTTCACGCGCATGACCGCGCCGACCCCTTCGTCCGGCACCACGGCCGTACCGATCTCGACCTTGATCCGTTCGGCGGTCGACTCGCCGATCATCAGATTGTGCTTGCGCCGGATGCTCGACGCGATCGCTTCATCCATTCGGTCGCCGCCGACCCGAACCGAGGTGCTGTAGGCAAGCCCGCGAAGCGAGAGAATCGCGACCTCGGTCGTCCCGCCGCCGATATCGACGACCATCGCTCCGATCGGTTCAGTGACCGGCAACCCGGCACCGATCGCCGCCGCCATCGATTCCTCGATCAGATAGACCTTGCGGGCGCCCGCATTGGTCGCTGCCTGCTGAATGGCGCGCCGCTCGACCGGCGTCGCGCCTGATGGAATGCAGATCGCGATATCCGGGCGGCGCGGCAAGCGGCTCGGGCCGCCATGCGCCTTGTCGATGAAGTGCTTGATCATCTGCTCGGCGACATCGATGTCGGCGATGACCCCGTCGCGCATCGGCCGGATGGTGCGAATGGTGTCGGGCGTCTTCCCCAGCATCAGCTTCGCCTCGGCGCCGATAGCCCGCACGCGCGACACCCCGTCAAGGGTCTCGAGGGCGACGACCGAAGGTTCGTTCAGGACGATTCCCCGATCGCGCAGATAGACGACGGTGTTCACCGTGCCGAGGTCGATCGCCATGTCGTTCGAGGCGCGGGAGAAGAGGCGGGAGAATCGCATGGGTTTTCAATCTTTTTTGGGCTTCGACACTCTCCGCGGAAGGGTTGAGCCGGCGGCGCGAGTGCGGGCGGGTGGGCGCTCCCCGGTTACAGGTCAAGCGCTCCTGCGCCCGGCCGGGCGGTGCGGGCGGTGACCGGCATGTTATGCCTGCGCTGGTACGGCCGAGGCCTTCGGACCAGCCTTTGCTACCAGCCTTCGCCGTCGCCCTGGACCCTTATGCTGAAATTGATCGCGACAAATCAGCGCCGGCTTCCTAGAGGGCCGTCATGACCAAATCAGCAACTGACCTGATGCAGGAAATCATCTTCTCAGCCGTCATCGATTCGATCGGCGCGCTCAAGGCTGCCTCGAAGGGCGTACCGAACACGCTCCTGCGCGACCTGAACGCGGTCCACGCGAACACGACGTTGCCCGATCTTCCGCCGGAATTGCAGGCGGCGATCGCGGCCAATGTCCGTTCAGCGTTCACGCGGTTGCTGCGGGAGGGCTATTCAGTTGCGCCCGCCGGCGCGTCCGCGCCGAGGGTCGCGTCACCGCCACGCGACCTGGCTGACCGCGCCCAACAGCAGCGCAGGCGGCCGCCGCCGCCCAAGCCCGGCTCGACCGATCCCAGGAAGCCGCGCGGCGGTGGCCGGCCGAACCGGCCGCCGCCCAAGCCGCGGGGCAGCTGAAGCGGTTGGATCATGGCGCCCGGTCGACACCATGATCCAGCCGATTCTCCTACCAGACGTGCACCCGCTTGTCGGGCGCGAGATACAGTTTCTGACCCGGCTGAACGTTGAACGCCGGATACCAGGCATCGAGGTTGCGCACTGTCTGAGCGCGAAGATTGCCGGGCGAGTGGCCGTCAGTCGCGACCTGGGCGCGGATCGCCTTCTCGCGGGTCTTCTCGCGCCAGCTCTGCGCGAAGGCGAGGAAGAAACGCTGATCGCCGGTAAGGCCGCCTATGACCGGCGCCTCCTTGCCGCCGAGCGAGGCGTGATAGGCCTCGTAGGACGCAGTCAAGCCGGCGACATCGGCGATATTCTCGCCAAGGGTTTGCTCGCCGTTCAGGTGTAGCCCGGGCAGTGCCTCATAGGCGCTGTACTGCGCGACCAGCGTCGCGCTCTGCGCCTTGAAGTGTGCGAAGTCGGCCGGCGTCCACCAGTTGCGCAGCCTGCCTGCCGAATCGAAGCCAGCGCCGGTATTGTCGAAGCTGTGGCTGATCTCATGGCCGATCACCGCGCCGATCGACCCGTAATTCGCCGCCGCATCGGCCTTGGGATCGTAGAAGGGCGCCTCGAGGATAGCGGCCGGAAAGTTGAGCGCATTCTGCAGCGGCAGGTTGACCGCGTTGACTGTCTGCGGGGTCATCCACCATTCGCCCTTGTCGGGCGCCTTGCCGATCTTGCCGAGCTGATGTTTGTATTCGGCGAGCCGCGCCCGTTCGAGATTGCCGAGCGCATCGTCGGGCTTGATCTCGAGCGATCCGTAATCGCGCCATGTCTCGGGATAGCCGATACCGACCTTCATGGTCGCGATCTTCTTGCGCGCCTCCTCCTTGGTCGCCGGCGCCATCCAGGTGAGGTTGGCGACTCGCTTGTCGAAAGCGGCGAGGATGTTCTTCACCATCCCCTGGATGTCCTGCTTGGACGAGGCCGGGAAAAATTTGCCGGCATAGATGCGGCCGACCGCATCGCCGAGATTGGCATTGACCGAACCGATTGCCCGCTTGTCGCGCGGGCGGGCCGTCTGAGTACCGCTGAGGGTCTTGCCGTAGAAATCGAACGAGGCGTCATCGAACGCCTTGGGCAGAACCGGCGTCACGGTGTTGAGATGATGGAAGGCAAGCCAGTCCTGCCATGCCTGGAGCGGCTCGCTTGCAACTAGCGCGGAAAGCTTTGCGGTCGCATCAGGCTGCCAGACAATGAAATCCTGCTGGCCGGAAAGACCGGCGGCGGCGAAAAAGGCGTTCCAGTCGAGCCCCGGCGCCTTCTTCGCGAAATCGGACTGCTTCCAGGGATTGTCTGCCTTGTGCACGTCCTGGCTGGTGACATTGTCGAGATGCGCAGTGGCGATCTTCATCTCGAGCGCCATCACCCGATCTGCGCGGGCGGCGGGATCGCTCATCCCGGCAAGCGTGAAGACCTTGGTGAGATAGGCCTTATAGGCGGTGCGAATCTCGGCCATCTGTGGCGAGGCCGACAGGTAATAATCGCGCTCGGGCAGGCCGAGGCCGCCCTGGAGCAAATAGGGCACTTCCTTCGAGGGGTCATCGAACGCCTGAGTCACGAACAGGCCAAACAGATGCTCGGTGTGGAAGTTGGTCGCGTTGAGCGGATCGACATCGGCGCGCAGGTCGGCACCGAGCGCCTTGGCCAGCGCCGGCTTGTCGGCGATCGCGGCGATCGCGTCGAGCTCGGGCTTGATCGGGGCGAGGCCATGCTTCTCGATCGTGGCTGTGTCGAGATAGGCGTTGTAATAATCGGCGATCTTGCGCTGGTCGCTGCCGGCCGCAGCATTGGCCTTGACGGCATCCGCGATGAGCTGGGCATTGCGCTGCTCGGCAAGGTTGAACACCTGGAGGAAGATACCGGTGCTAGAGCGATCGGCCGGAATCTCGGTCTTCGCGCGCCAGGCGCCATTGGCATATTCGTCGAAATCGTCACCGGGCTTCACGGTTTTGTCGATACCCGCCAGATCAACGCCGATTTCCGTGCCGGCGACATGCGTCGGGGCGCTCGACGTACAGGCGGTGGTGGCGAGCAAGGCAGCGAGCAAAATCGTGGAACGCTTCATGTGATAACCTCTCGAAGGTGTATGGCGCGTGGGATACACCTGCGTTTTTGGTAACGCCAGATACCTCCCTGCCCCTTTGAGCATCGCCCAGGCGAAGCCGAAGAACTGCAGCGTCGCTTCCCATTCGCCCCGGCGCTGGCTAGGCAGTGCCGACATGAGGATGCAATCATGAGCGCGCCCGTGCTCGACACCAGACTATCGCCCGAGAGCGACACCTTCCGCGCCAACGCCGAGCATAATCGCGCGCTGGCTGAACGGCTGCGCGCCGACGTCGCGAAGGCAGCCTTGGGCGGCACCGAGAAAAGTCGTGAGCGGCACGTTTCGCGCAACAAACTGCTTCCGCGCGACCGGGTGGAGCGGCTGCTCGACCCGGGCTCGCCCTTTCTCGAGATCGGTCAGCTCGCTGCATTCGACCTGTATCACGGCGAGATCCCCGGCGCCGGGATGATCGCCGGCATCGGCCGCGTATCGGGCCGTCAATGCATGATCGTGTGCAACGATGCGACGGTGAAAGGCGGCACTTACTATCCGCTGACCGTGAAGAAGCATCTGCGCGCGCAGGAGATCGCCGAGGCGAACCATCTGCCCTGCATTTACCTCGTCGATTCGGGCGGCGCGAACCTGCCTCACCAGGACGAGGTCTTTCCCGATCGTGACCATTTCGGGCGGATCTTCTTCAACCAAGCCAATATGTCGGCCAAGGGCATTCCGCAGATCGCCTGCGTGATGGGGAGTTGCACCGCTGGCGGTGCCTATGTGCCGGCGATGTCCGACGAGAGCGTGATCGTGCGCAACCAGGGCACGATCTTCCTTGCCGGGCCGCCGCTGGTGAAGGCAGCGACCGGCGAGGTGATCTCGGCCGAGGAGCTTGGCGGGGCGGATACGCATGCCCGAAAATCCGGCGTGGTCGATCATGTTGCCGAGAATGACGAGCACGCTCTGACGATCGTCCGCGATATCGTCTCGACACTGCCGCCGCAGGTGATGGCTGACGTGAACCTGAAGGAGCCGCGCCCGCCGAAATTCGATGCCGAGGATCTGTACGGCATCGTGCCGAGCGATGTTCGGGCGCCGTATGATGTCCATGAGGTGATTGCGCGGCTGGTCGACGGCAGCGAGTTCCATGAGTTCAAGGCGCTGTACGGATCGAGCCTGGTGTGCGGCTTTGCGCATATCTGGGGCATTCCGGTCGCGATCCTCGCCAATAATGGTGTGCTGTTCTCGGAGAGCGCCGTGAAGGGCGCGCATTTCATCGAGCTGGCCTGCCAGCGTCGTATCCCGCTGCTGTTCCTGCAGAATATCTCGGGCTTCATGGTCGGCGGCCGCTACGAGGCTGAAGGCATCGCCAAGCATGGCGCCAAGTTGGTCACCGCGGTCGCGACCGCGAGCGTGCCCAAGATTACCGTGCTGATCGGCGGCAGTTTCGGCGCCGGCAATTACGGCATGTGCGGCCGCGCCTATAGCCCGCGCTTCCTCTTCTCCTGGCCCAACAGCCGGATCAGCGTGATGGGCGGCGAGCAGGCGGCCTCGGTGCTCGCCACCGTCCACCGCGATGCGGAGAGCTGGACCGAGGAACAGGCCGAAGCCTTCAAGGCGCCGATCCGCCAGAAATATGAGGATGAGGGCAATCCCTGGCACGCGACCGCGCGGCTGTGGGACGACGGGATCATCGACCCTGCGCAGACGCGGGATGTGCTCGGGCTGGCCTTTGCCGCGACACTCAATGCGCCGATGCCGGAACGGCCGCAGTTCGGCGTGTTCCGGATGTGATGCAGTTCGTTGCTCAACAGTTCCTGCGGAGACACTGAATGCCCCTAATCCTTTCTCTCCTCCTCGCTGCGCAGATCACCCCGATGCAGCCGATGCCAAAGGGCACCGGCCTCCCGCTTGCTGATGCCGATACAGCGGCGGTCATGGCGCCGGTCGACCGGTTGTTCGCTGGCATGACGGCGCGTGATCCGCAGGCGTTGCTCGCGCAACTTCGCCCCGAGGGAGGCGCGACGGTGGCGATCGAGCAGGCGGACGGCACGCGCGCGGTCAGCCATATGAGCTGGACCGAATTCGCGACCCACCTGAAGCCCGGCCCCGAACGCTATGAGGAGCGGCTGACCGATCCCGCGATCGAGGTGGATGGCGACATCGCGATGGTCTGGAGCCCCTACACCTTCCTCGTCGACGGCAAGGTTCATCACTGCGGCGTCGACCATTTCGACCTCGTCCGCGAGAATGGCAGCTGGAAGATCCTGAACATTACCTGGTCGCAGCGGACCACCGGTTGCGGAGCCTGACTTGCTGAAATCCCTCCTCATCGCCAATCGCGGCGAGATCGCGTGCCGGATCATCCGGACCGCGCGCAAGCTCGGCATCCGTACTGTCGCGGTTTATTCGGACGCTGACGCCAAAGCGCTTCATGTCCGCCAGGCAGATGAGGCGGTGCATATCGGTCCGAGCCCGGCGCGCGAAAGCTATCTGGTGGGCGAGAAGATCATCGCCGCCGCCACGGCAACCGGCGCGGAGGCGATCCATCCCGGTTATGGTTTCCTCTCCGAGAATGCCGATTTCGCCCAGGCGGTGATCGATGCCGGTCTCCTCTGGGTCGGACCCAACCCTTCGAGCATCCGCGCAATGGGGCTGAAGGATGCTGCCAAGGAACGGATGATCGCCGCCGGGGTCCCGGTGACCCCGGGCTATCTCGGCGAGGACCAGGCGCCCGAGCGCCTCGCCGCCGAGGCCGCCAAAGTCGGCTATCCGGTGCTGATCAAGGCGGTCGCGGGCGGCGGCGGCAAGGGGATGCGGCGGGTCGACGACCCAGCCGACTTCGCGGATGCCTTGCTCTCCTGCCAGCGCGAAGCGACCTCGTCGTTCGGCAATAGCCAGGTGCTGATCGAGAAATACATCCTCTCGCCGCGCCATATCGAGGTGCAGGTCTTCGGCGACACCCATGGCAATGTCGTCCATCTGTTCGAACGCGACTGCTCGCTCCAGCGCCGCCACCAGAAGGTGATCGAGGAAGCCCCTGCCCCCGGCATGGACGAGGCCACCCGCGAGGCGATCTGCGCGGCGGCGGTGAAGGCGGCGAAGGCGGTCGACTATGTCGGCGCGGGCACGATCGAGTTCATCGCCGATGCCAGCGAGGGCCTGCGTGCCGACCGCATCTGGTTCATGGAGATGAACACCCGGCTCCAGGTCGAGCATCCGGTGACCGAGGAGATTACCGGGCAGGATCTGGTCGAATGGCAGTTGCGGGTGGCCTCAGGCGAGCCGCTGCCGAGGCAGCAGGACGAGCTGTGGATCAGGGGCTGGGCGATGGAAGCACGGCTCTACGCGGAGGACCCGGCTGCGGGATTTCTGCCGTCGATCGGCAAACTCGAATCCTTCTCTTTGCCGTACAATCTGCGCATTGAAACTGGTGTCGACGAGGGAGCGGCGATCAGCCCCTTCTACGATCCGATGATCGCGAAAATCATCGCGCACGGTGCTACACGCGAAGGCGCGCGGGATGCACTCGCCACCGGTTGCACCGAAGTCAAAGTTCGCCCCGTGAAAACCAACGCGGAATTCCTGGCGCGCATATTGGCGATGCCCGCATTCGCCGAAGTCAGGCTGGATACGGGTTTCATCGATCGATATCTCGATTCGCTCGTAACGCGAGGGGAGCCCGATGCTCGCCTGCTTTCGGCCGGGGCCATCGCGATTCTCGCGCACCCCGATAACAGCCTAATGGAGCAGCCATTGCTGTCCGGAGCCGGCCGACGTGAATGGATCGCCCAGTCGTCGACCCAATGGAATCCTTTGTTCGGCTTTCGTCTGAACCGCCCCGCCAAACGAATCGTCCGGTTGGCGGTTGACGATCAGCCGACTGACATCGACCTGGATCAAACCGGTCCCGTCGAACCTGAGATTTATGAGTTCGAGGGCGGCGGAATCTGGGTGCAGGCCCGTTCCGGCCTCGCGCCGCGTTTTGTGAGCCGTCTCGTCTCGACTGGGCCTCGCGCAGCCGGCGCAGCAGCCGATGGCGCTATCCTCTCGCCGATGCCCGGCCGCATCATCGCGGTCGAGGTCAGCGCTGGTGACAGCGTCACCAAGGGCCAGAAGCTCGTCACGCTCGAGGCGATGAAGATGGAACACAGCCTCATCGCGCCGTTCGACGGGACCGTTGCCGAGCTCAATGCCGAGACCGGGGGCCAGGTCAGCGAAGGTACTGTCCTCGCGAGGATCGAACGGGCCGAATGAGCGAGGTCGTCTTCCGCACCGCGACAGCCGCCGATCTGCCCGCCATCGTCGCGCTGCTCGATGACGATGATCTCAGCCGGGGCCGCGAGGATGCGAGCCTGCCGCTCGATCCGCGCTATCTCGCCGCCTTCGAGGCGATCACCGCCGATCCCAACCAGATGCAGGTCGTCGCCGATCTCGACGGGCGGGTCGTCGGCACGATGCAGCTCAGCTTTCTTGCCGGCATCGCCTTTCGCGGCGGCTGGCGCGGGCAGATCGAAGCCGTGCGGATCGCGAGCGACCTGCGCGGCCAGGGGCTTGGCCAACAGATGATCGAATGGGCAGTCGATCGATGCCGCGAGCGCGGCTGCCGGATGGCGCAGCTGACCTCGAAGCTCGATCGCGTCGACGCGCATCGTTTCTATGAGCGGATGGGCTGGAAGAAGAGCCATGCCGGGTTCAAGCTGCAGCTCGAACAAGCATAAGGAGAGGGCAATGGCCGACGGCTTCGATTTCACCGGCAAGACCGTGATGGTCTTTGGCGGCACCAGCGGCATCAATCTCGGCATCGCCAAATCCTTCGCGCGGCGCGGCGCCAAGCTCGCCGTCGCCAGCCGCAGCCAGGACAAGGTCGATGCTGCTGTCGCTGCACTGTCGGGCGATACGCCGGCGCTCGGCTACAGCCTTGATGTCCGCGACTATGATGCGGTGAAGGCGGCGATCGACGATTTCCGCAAGCAGCGAGGCACGATCGACGTGCTGGTATCGGGCGCGGCGGGTAACTTCCCGGTTCCCGCCGCGATGCTCAGTTCGAACGGTTTCAAGGCAGTCACCGAGATCGACACGCTCGGCACCTTCCATGTCATGCGCGCCGCCTATGAGCATCTGACCAAGCCGGGTGCGAGCATCATCAACATTTCGGCGCCGCAAGCCTTCATCGCCACGGCAATGCAGGTCCATGTCTGCGCAGCCAAAGCAGGCGTCGACATGATCACCAAGACGCTGGCGATCGAATGGGGGCCGGAAGGGGTGCGGGTGAACTCGGTCTCGCCCGGACCGATCGAGGGGACCGAAGGCATGGAGCGGCTCGCACCGACCCCCGAGGCCAAGGCGCGGTCGGCCAAGGCAGTACCGCTCGGGCGGATGGGCACGGTCGACGATGTCGCCGATGTCTGCCTGTTCCTCGCCTCACCCTATGCGCGCTATGTATCGGGCGTCGTGCTGCCCGCCGACGGCGGCTGGACAGCGGGCCGCAGCCTGGGCGGAATCGGCTGATGGCCGGCCGCTATTATGACGAGTGGCTGGTCGGCGACCGGATCGTCCATATCCTCCGCCGGACGGTGACCGAGACCGACAATCTGATGATGTCGGCCCTCACCCACAATCCGCAGCCGCTGCATCTCGACGCTGAATATGCCGCCGGCACCGAGTTCGGCCGGATCGTCGTCAATGGCACTTTCACTTTCGCGCTGATGGTCGGCATCTCGGTCGGCGACACGACGCTCGGCACGCTGGTCGCGAACCTCGGTTATGACAAGCTCGTGATGCCCAAGCCGGTCTTCATCGGCGATACGCTGCGCGGCGAGACCGAGGTGACGGAGTTGCGCGACAGCAAGTCGCGTCCCGATGCCGGACTGGTGACCTTCCGGCACCGGATGTTCAACCAGCGCGACGAGGAAGTGTGTTCGTTCCTGCGGACGGCGTTGCTGAAGAAGCGGCCGCGATAAGGGCGCCGCGGGCAAGGCGAATTCCCTGTTCCGGGCCGATAACAGGGAATTAACAGGGAATTTTTTATTTTTTTGAACCACGAATCGGCCCTTTTTGAAGAAATTTATCAATATTTACAGGGCATTGGCGCTAAATAACCTGTTGCGGAACAGGGAAATCTTCCGCGGAACAGGGAAATTCCGGCACCAGGCGTGAGAAAGAGCGTGCACCGTGCCAAAGGGCACCGTGCGAGATCATCCTGCTCTCCTCTCGCTTCGGTTTGAATCGACCGTCGGAACCGCCCTTTAGGGGATGCGTGGGAAATGTCTGGCTTACGAGCCAGCAGAATGCTTCGTCCTTGAGAGCTGATCACGCACCGCCAATGGGGGAAGCGTCAGACGGCAAAGCCCGGTCGATCAATTGCCGGAAATTGCGGATTGTCTCATCCTCAAACGATTGTTCCGGGACTGTATAGCCATGCAGGGTATTCAGCCTGAGCGTACGATAGGCAAGCAAGCCATAAAGCCAGACGAACGCGAAATTGATGCGCTCGGCCTCATCAGCGTCGAGCGGCCGCCCGAGTGTGTCCGAGACCCGGTCCAGATAGCCTTTGACGATCCTGCGCGACATCATGCTGATGCGGTTCCAGCAATCGTCACCTGCTATGTGTCGCCGAATCGCCGAACGCAAAAGACCAGCGTGAGCCCGAAAGTTGGTCATCGCGCTGCGCGCGAGCAATTCGGGAAGAGCGTCAAAAGGAATCGTCTGATCGGATAACTGCGCGATCGCACCACGTTCGCGCCGCTCAAGCATGTCATCGATCAGATAGTTGAAAAAATGCTCTTTGGTACCGAAGCGATGATAGAAACTTCCGTTCGATGTTCCAGCTTCGCAGACGATATCGCGCACTGAAATCTGGTCGATATCGCGCGTTTCCAGCAAGCGCAGAGCAACATCCACCATCTGTCGATGGCTGGCCAGACTGCGCTGCTGAACAGGAGGTTTTGGCGATTGGCCAGCGGCTTCCGATCCCATGACCCCATAGCCCATCCGCGTTCTCGCCCGTCAAGCCGGACTCGAAAAAATAGCGCTTGCGCCAAAACTAGATCATGTGCTCTAGTTTGAGAAATCAACAAAGACGACCATCAGGAGAGATGCAGATGGCCCCCCCGGAGCCCACAGCCGGTAATCATGTGCGCCATCGATCGCTCGGACTTGCGCTCGTTGTGCTTGCGCTGATGGTGGAAGGCTTCGATCTGCAGACCGCCAATCTCGCCGGACCTTCGATCATGGCCCAGTTCGGGATCAGCAGGGCGCAACTGGGCCCGCTCCTGAGCGCAAGCCTGGTCGGTATCCTGATCGGCTCAACGCTGGTGGCGCCACTGGGAGACCGCTTCGGTCGCAAGCGGGTCGTGGTCATCGCCAGCGCCGCCTATGGTATCCTTTCGCTGGTCGCAGCTTTTGCCTGGTCTGCCGAGCAACTGGCCATATTGCGTTTTCTCATCGGCATAGGGCTTGGCGCCGTCATGCCCAACGGGCTGGCGATGGCTGGTGCGATGTACGATGCGCGCAGGCACGCCAGCGCCACGGCTTTCGCCGGTATCGGCATTACGCTGGGTGGCGTGGTGGCCGGCATGACAGCGTCCAAGGTTCTCCCGGCCTATCATTGGCAGGGCCTGTTTGTCGTGGGCGGCGTGCTGCCGCTGATAATCGCGGCCATCATCGCGCTGGCGTTGCGCGATGTCCGCGACCCCACGGAGTCCGCCGCGGCCGATGTCCCGCGAGGTTCGATCGCCGCGATCCTCGCCCCATCGATCCGCACGACGACCATCATGGTGTGGCTCATGTTCATGTGCGTCGCGCTTAACGTGCATCTCCTGGCAAGCTGGATCCCGTTGCTCATGAAAGGTTCCGGCCTTTCGACCGCGAACGCGGCGCTGGTTACGGCGGGTTATCATGGGGGCGGTGTGCTGGGTGGGGTTGCCGCCAGCCTGCTGCTGCGCCGTGCAGGCTGGTATATTGTCGCGATCTTCGCCGCGGGGGCCGCGCTGACGATGCTGACCCTGGCACTGCTTCCGGCAAGCTCAGCCATGACAATCCTGCTCATCGCCTGCGCCGGCTTTTTCGTGACCGGCATCCAGAACGGCGTGAACGGCGCAGCGAGTGACCTCTACCCCGCGAGTTCCCGATCCACTGGCCTTGGGTGGGCACTCGGAGTTGCCCGGATCGGTGCAATCATGGGGCCAATGGTAGGCACGTTGGCGGCGATCGCCGGTATCGACCACGACCAGCGCTTCTTCATGATCCCGGCAGCACCGCTCGCATTGGTGCTGGTGTTGGCGATCGTCGTCTCGCGCAGAGTCGGACACGGGGTGGCCCAACGGGCCTGACGCCCCCTCAAAGCGATCAAAATAAAGTGGATTCTCAACCATATAAACAAGGGAGTGGGGTAGCATGAAAAAGGCATCTTCGATTTTGCTGAAAACGTCGGCCTTGGCGGCCATCGCCGTTGCGGTCGCACCATCGGCCTGGGCACAGGACGCCGTAGCCAAGGACCAGGCGAACGACGCGCCAAATGAGGCGAAGGTCGAAGACATCGTCGTCACCGCGCAGTTCCGCAGACAGAACCTCCAGGAAACCCCCATCGCGATCACCGCTGTTTCCGGCGCGATGATGGAAGCGCGCAGCCAGGTAACGATCGCGGATGTCGCCGCTCAGGCGCCATCGGTGACGCTGAAGCCCAATTCGGCGAATCACGGTTCGTCGCTCGCGGCCAACATCCGCGGCGTCGGTCAGTTCGATTTCCACCCGGCGCTCGAGCCCGGCGTGGGCGTTTATGTCGATGATGTCTATTACTCGACCCTGACGGGATCGATCCTAGACTTGCTCGATCTCGACCGCGTCGAAATACTGCGCGGCCCTCAGGGAACGCTGGCGGGCAAGAATTCGATCGGCGGCGCGATCAAACTCTATTCGAAGCGTCCTACAGGCGACAATTCGGGCTATGGCTCGATTACGCTGGGCAGCCGCAATCGGGTTGACCTGCGGGGCGCGGTCGATCTGGGGCTGGCGCCGGATCTCTCGTTGCGGGTGACAGGCGTCAGCCGTTCACAGGATGGCTATATCAGCCGGCTCGACTATGGCTGCGTTCATCCGGGGCAAGGGATTCCTGCCCTGCGCGACGCACCCGATTGCCTGCTCTCGAAGCAGGGCGAGGTCGGTTACTGGGCGACCCGCGGCAACCTGCGCTATGTTCCCTCCAGCAATCTCGAAATCAACATCATCGGGGACTACACCCATGAAAAGCACGAGATCGCTGGCGGTGTGCTGACCTATGCCAAATATACCGGCGCAGGTGACGTCAATCCGTTTCCGACACCGATCCCCTATGACTCTCGCTTCATCTGCGGCCGTTATTGCAACTATTCGAGCTACGTCTCGCCCGCTGACGGAGCGCTCGGCGAATCAAGCATTCCCGGCAAGCTGTTCTACACCGGTTGGGGCGTATCCGGTCAAATCGAGTGGAAGATCGCAGACGGACTGCGGCTCGTCGGCATCACCGCTTACCGCAAATACAACGAGACGTTCTCCAATGAGGACGATCTTTCACCGATGGCGGTCACGCTGGGCGGGCCCAACAACGTGGATTTCCACGCCTGGAGCAACGAGCTTCGGCTGACGGGCGATGCTTTCGGCAAGCTGCATTACACCATCGGCGGGTACATGATCGACCAGCGCAGCTTCTATGTCTCGCGTCAGGATATCCGCTATGCGAACCCTGCCCTTGTCTTCGTGTCCGGCGACCCGGTCCCCGCGCACAGCCGCGCGGTATTCGCCCACGCCGCCTACGACCTCACGGAGTCGCTGATCGTGACCGGCGGCATCCGCTATACCAAGGAAGACAAGAACTATACGTTCCGGCGCCGCGACCGGTACGGCAACCTGCTCGGTGGTCAATATACCGCTCTCGACGGAAAGACGGGCAACTACAGCGGCGACAACATCGACTACCGTGCCAATATAGCTTACAAGATCACCGGGAATATCAATGCCTACGCGCAATATTCGACGGGTTTCAAGGGCGGCGGCGTAAACCCCCGACCCTATTCCGCGTCGCAGGTCCAGTCGTTCAATCCCGAAAAGCTGGCGACCTGGGAAATCGGCCTCAAGAGCGATCTGTTCGATCGCCGAGTCCGGTTGAACCTGGCGGCCTACACATCGCGCTACAAGGACATTCAGCTGACGCTCAACAGCTGCCCGCAGTTCAATCCGGTGGGCGTGGCCACCTTCCCCTGCGCAATGCCGGCTAATGTCGGCACTGCGCGGATCAGGGGTTTCGAGGCGGAAACCTCGGTCCGTCTCGTGGAAGGCATGATGTTCGACGCGGCGCTCAGCCACACCGACTTCCGCTATACATATATTGCGCCGCAAGCTGGTGGCGCGACCAACCCGAACGGCGTCCAATATGGCATGATGCCGCCCTACACGCCGCGCTGGAAGTGGAGCGCAGGCCTGCAATATGAGATCAGCACAGGCAAAATCGGTTCGCTCACGCCGCGCATCGACGTGGCTTATCAGTCGACGGCCTGGGGTGCCGCGGTCAATTCGGCACGGACCGAAATCGCGGGTTACACGCTGGCCAATGCCCGCCTGACCTGGCGCAACCACCGCCGTGATCTCGAAGCCTCGTTCGAAGTCACCAACCTGTTCAACAAATACTATTACCTCACCACCTCGGAAATCTCGGTCACGACCGGCGTTGCCAATGCGCAGCCCGGCCGACCGCGCGAATGGGGCGTGACGCTCAAGAAAAACTTCTGACGCGGGAATGGAGCAGGCGCCGTCGTTTCGCGACGCGGCGGCGCCTCATCAGCTTTTCGCGTACGGTCCGGGCGCCCCGCCGGGCTGCTGCTTCTCCCTTTGCTTATCCCTGCTCCCTTTGCTTATCCCTGAAGGAACGATCCTGCGATGACTCACCCACTCAATACCGGCGGCGACCGCGGCTATCTGCGCATCGCTACCGAGGAGACCTTCGCCACGCAGGAACAGGTCGATGTGTATCTGCGCATGGTGCGCGACGGCACCGCCGACAAGGGCATGACGTCGCTCTGGGGCTTCTATGCCCAATCTCCCTCCGAGCGGACGGTTCAGGTGATGGAGCGCCTGCTCGACATGGGTGAGCGGCGCCTGGCCGACATGGACGCCCATGGCATCGATAAGGCGGTGTTGGCGCTGACGTCGCCGGGCGTGCAGCCGTTGCTCGATGTGGCGGAAGCCAAAGGCATCGCCACGCGCGCCAATGATTACCTGGCCGACCGCTGCGCCGCGCATCCCGACCGCTTCATCGGCCTGACCACCGTGGCGCCGCAGGACCCGGAATGGTCCGCCGCCGAAATCCGGCGGGGCGCGGTCGAACTCGGCTTCAAGGGGATACAGATCAACAGCCACACGCAGGGCGAATATCTCGACGATCCGAAGTTCGACCCGATCTTCCGCGCGCTCGCCGATACCGGCCAGCCGCTCTACATACACCCCGCCACGCCGCCGGACGCGATGATCGACCCGATGCTCGAAGCCGGGCTCGACGGCGCGATCTTCGGCTTCGGGGTCGACACCGGCATGCATCTCCTGCGGCTCATCACCATCGGCATCTTCGATCGCTATCCGGACCTGCAGATCATGGTGGGCCATATGGGCGAGGCGCTGCCCTATTGGCTCTATCGCCTCGACTATATGCATCAGGCCGGAGTCCGCTCGAAGCGCTGGGAGCGGATGAAGCCGCTCAACAAGACCATCACGGAATATATGCGCTCGAACGTGCTGGTGACCAATTCGGGCGTGGCATGGGAGCCGGCGGTCCGGTTCGCGCAGCAGGTCCTGGGCGAGGACCGCGTCATGTACGCGATGGACTATCCCTATCAGGTCGAGGCGCAGGAGGTCCGCGACATGGACAACATGGATATCACGCCCGAACTCAAGAAGAAGTTCTTCCAGACCAACGCCGAACGCTGGTTCGGACTGTAAGCGAGCGACTGTACCATGCCCATAGTCCGCGATGCCGCTTATGCGGTTTTCCAGCATTTTGGCGTCGATGCGCTGTTCGGCAATCCCGGCTCGACCGAACTGCCGATGCTGCAAGCGATGCCGTCCGACATCGCCTACGTCCTTGGTCTCAACGAGGCGGTGGTGGTGGCCATGGCGGACGGCTACGCACAGGCGACCGGCCGCCCGGCGCTGGTCAACCTGCATTCGGCGGCGGGCACGGGCAATGGACTGGGAAGTCTGTTTACCGCTTATCGCGGCGGCGCGCCGCTGGTGATCACGGCGGGCCAGCAGGCACGATCGTTATTGCCCCGCGATCCGTTTCTGGGGGCGGAACGCGCCACGGAATTTCCGCGCCCCTATGTGAAATGGGCGGCCGAACCCTTGCGCGCGCAGGATGTACCCGCAGCGTTGATCCGCGCCTTTCATATCGCGCTGACCCCACCGACCGGACCGGTTTTCGTATCGATCCCGGTCGATGACTGGGACCGCGATTGCCCCATGCCGACACTGCCTTTCCTGTCGCTGACTTCCTTTCCGGACCCGGCGGGGATCACGAAGATCGCGGGAATGCTGGACAACGCGACGCGGCCGGCGCTCGTCCTTGGTGCGGGGATCGCGCGCTGCGGCGCGTGGGATCAGGCGATCGCACTGGCGGAAAAGACCGGTGCGGACGTGTGGGTGGCGCCGTTGACGGGAAGAGAAGTCTTTCCGGAGAATCATGCCCGGTTCGCCGGTTTTCTTCCCGGCTATGAAGAGCGGCTGGTGGCGCTGCTCAATGGGTATGATATGGTCCTGGTCGCCGGCGCGCCGGCCTTTACCTGGCATGCCGAAGGACGGGCCAGTGCCTGGCCCCAGGGCACGGCAATGGCCCTGCTCAGCGACGACCCGCAACACCTTGCCATCCTTCCCCGCGGAACCGGCGTGCTTGGCGACGTGCGTGGGGGGCTTCTGGCCCTGGTCGAGCAAGTGCGTCAACGCGAAGGGCCTGTCTCGACCGCGCGCCATCCGATCCCGCTGCCGGCGCGGGCACTGAGCCCCGCCCATGTGATGGCGCGCGTCGCGGCATTACGGCCAGACAGGGCGATCATCGTCGAAGAAGCGCCCACCGCACGCGATGCGATGCACGATCACTTGCCGGTGACGCAGGTTGGCGGTTTTTATACGACCCCGGCGGGTGGTCTTGGCTATGGCCTGCCCGCCGCAATTGGCATCGCGCGCGCTCGCCCGGGGAACAAGGTCATCTGCCTGCTCGGCGACGGCTCCTCGATGTATACCAGCCAGGGCCTTTGGAGCGCCGCCGACCAGCAGGCCGACGTCAGTTTCATTATCCTGAACAACGGAGGATATGCCGCCCTCAACAACTTCGCACGGCGTTTCGGGTTGAACGAACTGCCCGGAACCACCATCGCGGGTATCGACTTCCTCGCTCTGGCAGAAAGTCATGGCGTACCGGGCCGACGCGTTGTCGCGGTGGAAGAACTGGATCCGGCTCTCGCATGGTCGTTCCAGACCAGCGGCCCCACGCTTCTCGAAGTTCGGGTCATCTGAGTCAGACAGCTCCCGAACATTGCTGGCAGGATGCCATCCACCTGAAGCGTCCGCGCGCCAGGTCCTGATCTACTGAATCCAACTGGGAAGGTGGACGGCACCGATCGGGCTCCGGGGCTTGGCCGGGCAAGCCCCGGAGCCGCCGGCCGCCTCGTTGGTCAGCTCGTTATCCGCAACAGCGACGCTTCAGGCCTCGTCGCCGAACCCGCGTGATTTTCAACAGCCGGTTAGACGGTGAAGCTCTCACCGCAGCCGCATTCGCCCTTGGCATTGGGGTTCTGAAAGACGAAGCCGGCGGCGAAATCATCCTCGACCCAGTTCATCGTCGATCCGATCAGGTAGAGGATCGAGCCGCCATCGACATAGAGGACTCCGCCCGGGGTTTCGATCTTCTCGTCGAAGGGTTTGGCTTCGGTGACATAGTCGACTGAATAGGCCAGCCCCGAACAGCCGCGCCGCGGCGTCGACAGCTTCACGCCGATCGCGCCCTCGGGCGCCTTCGCCATCAGGTCAGCGATCCGCGCCTCGGCGGTCGGGGTCAGGATCAGCGCGGCTGGCCGCGCGCGTACGGAGGTCGCCATTACAACATCCCCAGCTCGAGCTTGGCATCGTCGCTCATCTTCTGCGGGTCCCATGGCGGATCCCAGACCAGATTGACGTCCGCCGTCCCGACGCCAGGCACCGCGCCCACCCGAAGCTCGACCTCGGCCGGCATCGATTCCGCCACCGGGCAATGCGGCGTGGTGAGCGTCATCGTCACCACCGCATGGCCCTCGTCGGTCACTTCGACGCCGTAGATCAGGCCGAGATCATAGATGTTCACCGGAATCTCGGGATCGTAGATTTCCTTCAGCGCCTCGACCACCGCTTCGTACAAGGCGCCGCCCGGCTCACCGCTCGCCTCGGGCTGCGGCTTTTGCGCGAGAAAGCCTTCCAGATAGTCGCGCTTGCGCTCGAACGTCTCGGCTGGCCCCTCGACGCGCGCCCTGGGCGGTGCCTCGACCGACTCGACTTCTTCCACAATGATCTTCCGTTCTTCGTTCATGCCGAACCCTACCCGAAAATTCTGGTGACGCGTTCTATGCCCCGAACCAGCGCGTCCACATCCGCCGCGCCATTATAGACTCCGAAGCTCGCCCGCGCCGTCGCCGGTACGCCGAGCGACTCCATCAGCGGCTGTGCGCAATGATGGCCGGCGCGGATCGCGACCCGTTCCTCATCCAAGATCGTGCCGATGTCGTGTGGATGCACCCCCTCGATCGTGAAGGAGACGATGCCGGCGGAATCCTCGGGGCCGTAGAGCGTGACCGAATTGATCTGCGACAGCGCCTCGCGGGTCTTCGCAACCAGCGCGGTCTCATGGGCATGGATGCGGTCGAGCCCGATCCGTTCGACATAATCGATCGCTGCATGCAGCCCGAGCGCGCCGACGATATGCGGTGTGCCCGCCTCGAACCGTCCCGGCGGCGGGGCGTAGGTGGTCTTTGCGAAAGTAACGCGGTCGATCATCGATCCGCCGCCCTGATAAGGCGGCATCGCTTCGAGCAGTTCGGGCCGCGCCCAGAGCACGCCGATCCCGGTCGGGCCATAGAGCTTGTGGCCGGAAAAGACGTAGAAGTCGCAATCGAGCGCTGTGACATCGACTGCCATGCGCGGCACTGCCTGGCAGCCGTCGAGCAGGATTTTCGCGCCGACTGAATGGGCGATATCCGCGGCGCGTTTCGCGTCGAGAACCGAGCCAAGCACGTTCGAGACATGGGCGAGGGCGACCAGCTTGTGCGCCGGGGTGATCATCGCCGTCATGGCGTCGAGATCGATGCGATGGTCGGCAGTCAGCGGGATGACATCGATCATGGCGCCGACACGTTCGGCGGCCATCTGCCAGGGCACGATGTTCGAATGATGCTCCAGCGTCGACAGCAGGATCCGATCGCCGGCTTTCAACTGCTCCCTGGCCCAGCATTGCGCGACGAGGTTGATCCCCTCGGTCGCGCCGCGCACGAAGACGATCTCGTCAGCCGATCCGGCGCCGATGAAGCGCGCGACACGTTTGCGGGCGGCTTCATAGGCGAGCGTCATGTCGGCCGAACGCTGGTACACGCCACGATGCACGGTGGCATAGGTCTCGGCATAGCCGCGGTTGACCGCGTCGATCACCGGCTGCGGTTTCTGCGCGGTCGCCGCGGTGTCGAGATAGGCCCAGCCCTCAGGGATCGCTGGAAAATCGGCGACGACGTCGAGCGGGCGGGTGTCGACCAATGTGCTCACAGCATCCGCTCCAACGCTGCCTGTGCCGCAGCTTCGACCGCCTCGCGCTCGCCGCCATCAGCGACATCGTCGAAGACGGAGCCGATGAACGCCCGCAACAGCAGCGCCTTGGCTTCGGCCGGAGCAATGCCGCGACTGGCGAGGTAGAAGAGCGCCATCGCATCGAGCTCGCCGACCGTCGCTCCGTGCGCGCATTTCACGTCGTCAGCGTAGATTTCCAGTTCGGGCTTGGCGTTGGCGGTCGCGGTGCGGGTCAGCAGCATCGCCTTGACCGACTGGCTCGCATCCGTCTTCTGCGCATCGCGCGCGACAGCGACCTTGCCGAGATAGCTGCCGGTAGCGCGGCCGCCGAGCACCAAGCGCACGACCTGGTTGCTGGTCGCGCCGGGCTCGATGTGGCGCATTGTGGTCACGATCTCGAGCGTCTGCTCGCCACCACCGAGGATCGCCCCGCCAAGCTCGAAATGCGCGCCTTCGTGGAGCGTGACGTCGATCGTGACGCGGCCGAGCTTGCCGCCGGTGTTGAGGACGTGGAACGTCGCCTGTGCGTTCGCTTCAAGGATGACGGCATAGTCGCGGATCGCGACTTCATCGGTTGCTGCGTCCTGCACGATGACGCGCGCGATCTCCTCGTCGGCCGCGACGTGGATCGTCTCGGGTCCAGCGATCGGCCAGACGCTCGCGACTGCGTCGAGGTCGCTATAGCGCCAAGCCTCGTCGTGGCGGGTGGGGAGAGCGAGCGTGGCCACAGTCATTCCCCGTCACCCCGGACTTGTTCCGGGGTCCACTCCTCCGCGGAAGTGAAGGATCCGATGGCGCGCACCGTGTCAGCGCGCAGAGACTGCAGCCCGGTGGATGCCGGAACAAGTCCGGCATGACGGAGAACGAAAGAAGTCACGCCGCCATCGCTCCATAGCCCTCGGCTTCGAGCTCGAGCGCCAGCTCGGCACCGCCCGAGCGGACGATCCGCCCGTCAGCCAGCACATGCACGAAATCGGGCCGCACATAATCGAGCAGCCGCTGATAGTGGGTGATCAGCAGCACCGCCTTGTCGGGCGCGCGCATGATGCGGTTGATGCCGTCGCCGACGACGCGCAGCGCATCGATGTCGAGGCCGGAATCGGTCTCGTCGAGGATCGCGAGCTTGGGGCCGATGATGCCCATCTGCACCATCTCGTTGCGCTTCTTCTCGCCGCCGGAGAAGCCGACATTGACCGGGCGTTTGAGCATCTCCTGGTCCATCGCCAGCAGATCGGCCTGGGTGCGCGCCAGCTTGAGGAACTCGCCGCCCGAGAGCGGTGCCTCGCCACGGGCCTTGCGCTGCGCATTGAGCGCCTCGCGCAGGAACTGGACGTTGGAGACGCCGGGGATCTCGACCGGGTACTGGAAGCCGAGGAAAAGGCCCGCGGCTGCGCGCTCGTGCGGCGCCATCTCCAGCAGGTCCTGGCCCTCAAAGCTGACCGAGCCGGAGGTCACTTCGTAACCTGGCCGTCCGCCGAGCACATAGCCGAGCGTCGACTTGCCCGCGCCGTTAGGGCCCATGATCGCATGGACCTCGCCGGCGTTTACTTCGAGCGAGAGACCCTTGAGGATTTCCTTGCCGTCGATCTCGGCGTGGAGATTTTCGATCTTCAACATCTATCTGGGTTCGCTTCCGCTTACTTTGGATTTGTCGAGAATCGCCGCGCGGTTGATCTCAACACCATTCACGACAGGAAGAACGGGCCTAGGCGCTTCGACATAGGTTCCTGCCTCAGCCGGCCCGGCGACCGGCACGGCACAGACATCGTGGTGCCCGCCGCACACGCCACCATCACCACCGTGACCATCACTCATCCAACCGATCCTTCAAGCGAGATCCCCAGCAGCTTCTGCGCCTCGACCGCGAACTCCATCGGCAGCTGCTGCAACACCTCTTTCGCGAAACCATTGACGATCAGCGCCACCGCCGCCTCTTGATCCAGCCCGCGCTGCATCGCGTAGAACATCTGGTCTTCGCTGATCTTCGAAGTGGTCGCCTCATGCTCGATCTGCGCCGAGGGGTTGCGCACTTCGATATAGGGCACGGTGTGTGCGCCGCACTCGCTGCCGAGCAGCAGCGAATCGCACTGGGTGAAATTGCGCACGCCCTCCGCCGTCGGCGCGACGCGTACCAGCCCGCGATAGGTGTTGTTCGAGCGGCCGGCGCTGATCCCCTTCGACACGATCGTCGAGCGGCTGCCCTTGCCGAGATGGATCATCTTGGTGCCGGTATCGGCCTGTTGCCGGTTGTTGGTCACCGCGACTGAATAGAATTCGCCGACGCTGTTTTCGCCCGCCAGCACGCAGCTCGGATATTTCCAGGTGATCGCGCTGCCCGTCTCGACCTGAGTCCAGCTGACCTTGCTGTTCTTCCCCTGGCAGAGCGCGCGCTTGGTGACGAAATTGTAGATGCCGCCCTTGCCCTCGGCGTCGCCGGGGTACCAGTTCTGCACGGTCGAATATTTGATCTCGGCGTCGTCCAAGGCGACCAGCTCGACCACGGCGGCGTGGAGCTGGTTCTCGTCGCGCATCGGCGCAGTGCAACCTTCGAGATAGCTCACATAGGAGCCCTTGTCAGCGACGATCAACGTACGTTCGAATTGGCCGGTATTCTCGGCATTGATGCGGAAATAGGTGCTCAGTTCCATCGGGCAGCGCACACCCTCCGGGATGTAGACGAAGGTCCCGTCCGAGAAGACAGCGCAGTTGAGGGCGGCAAAATAGTTATCGTGCTGCGGCACCACCTTGCCGAGCCATTTGCGGACGAGATCGGGATATTCGCGGATCGCCTCGCTGATCGAGCGGAAGATCACGCCCGCCGCTTCCAGCTCCGCACGAAAGGTGGTTGCGACCGAAACGCTGTCGAACACCGCATCGACCGCGACCTTGCGCGCACCCTCGACGCCGGCGAGCATCTTCTGCTCGGCAATCGGGATGCCGAGCTTTTCATAGACGCGCAGGATTTCGGGATCGACCTCGTCAAGGCTGCCGAGCTTCGGCTTGGCCTTGGGCTCGGCGTAGTAATAGGCGTCCTGGTAATCGATCGGCGGGACGTCGAGCTTGGCCCAGTCGGGCGGCGTCATCGTCAGCCACAGGCGATAGGCCTTGAGGCGCCAGTCGAGCATCCATTCCGGTTCGTTCTTCTTCGCCGAGATGAAGCGGACCGTGTCCTCGCTCAGACCCTTGGGCGCGAATTCCTGCTCGATGTCCGAATGGAAACCCCATTCGTACGTCTTGTTCACGGCGGCATGCGCCTCGGCATTCTTCGTGGCCATTATGCCGGCACTCCCGAAAGACTGGCGAGCGAAACGCCCGCAAGCGCGCCCTTGACCGCGCCGTTGACGGCATTCCAGTGCGGCTTCACCCGGCAATTCTCCTCTATGCAGCAATCATGGCGCCCGCCATCGACACAGGATGTCATGCCGATCGGGCCCTCGATCGCTTCGACGATATCGGCGAGGCTGATCGCGGCGGCCGGCCGCGACAGGCGAAAACCGCCGCCGGTGCCGCGCGCGCTCTCGATCAGGCCGGCGGCCGAGAGCCGACTCACCAGCTTCTGGACGGTCGGCAAGGGCAACCCGGTCTCCTCGGCGAGCGAGGTCGCATTGAGCCGCGCCACGCCGCCGCAATGGCGCGCGGCGGCGGACATCATCACGACCGCGTAATCGGCAAGGCTGGAAAGCCGCATGAGCTCCAATCGGATTGATTCGTTCCGATTGTGCATGTGGGAGGGGGATGTGCTGAGGTCAACACCTTATTCCTCCCCAAGCCGGGGAGAAAAAATAGATCAGGTATCGCTGATCAGCGGATGCACGATCCCGCCCAGCGCAGTCCGGCGCTCGATCGTCAGCTGCGACAGCAGCGAGGGCTCGGCCTTGATCTGGCGCGGGGTGTGGCCGGTAAATTGCTTCACCTCGCGGATCAGGTGCGACTGATCGTAGAAGCCGCGCGCGATCAGGTCATCGACCGACTCGCTTTCGGAAACCAGCGCCACCGCCGCCCTGAGCGCGCGATATTTACGGGCGAGCAGCTTCGGCGGAGCGCCGTACAAGGTCTTGCATTTGCGTTCGACCTGACGGCGCGAGAGATGTGTCTCGGCAACCAGCCTCTCCATATCCGGCGAGGGACTGCCGGCGAGCCAGGCATCGACCTTGTGCACAAAGGCAGTCGCGCCCCGGTCGCCACCACCGATCAGGTCGCGCATCAGCTCCTCGGCGATCGCGACACGTGCCGGGTTATCCTCGGCTTCGCGTAATGCGGCCGTCGCGGCGCGCAGCCGTGGGAGGCCGAACATGCCGCTCGCATCGATCACCCGATTGAGCATGCTCGACGCGTCGATGCCGAGCAGGGCAGCCCAGCCCGACGGAGTCAGCCCCATGCCGAACACCTCGACCGGCCCTTCGCAGCGCACGCGCATCGCGCCGCTGGTTGGGCCGATAATGTGATTCTCACCGGCCGGCTGCAGGCTGCCGTCGGGAAAGCGATAGTCCGAATTGCCCGGCGACAGGCGGAAACGGAACTGGGCGTGATCGGCCCGTTCCGTATCCTCGAACATGGGTACGTCGGCGCGGAAGTGGTAGAAGAGCGTGATATACTCGCTCAGGTCCGTCGCCGGGACTGCATAGTCCAGCTGGATATCCGCCAATGTTTGCGCCCCTGTTATTTTTTCGGAACGACAAGGGGATAAACCGCTATCGTAACAAATAAAAGAGGCCCGGGCGGCAAGCCGCCCGGGCCCTGAGTGAAAGAGTCCCCTGTAAGGAGCTCTTCGGGTCGCGAGGAGCCTTACAGCATTCCGCGCGCCGAGTGTATTGGACGAAAGCGCCAGATTGGGCCGTTTTGGACATAAGCTGGAAATTTTGACGGCTGGCCGCGCCGATGCCAAAGCACGGCGATGCTTTTCCCGCTCCTTCGTGCCGCCCTTTTCGCCACCGAGGCGGAGCGCGCGCATGAATTGACGATCGCCGTGCTGGGGAAATGGGGACGCGCCGGTGCCCCTTTTGCAGCCGCCATGGGCGATCCGCGGCTGCGCACCGGCGTCGCCGGTCTGGATTTCGCCAATCCGGTCGGGCTGGCCGCCGGCCTCGACAAGGACGGCCGTGCAATCCAGGGCCTGTTCGGCCTGGGCTTCGGCAGTGTCGAGATCGGAACGCTCACGCCGCTGCCGCAGGCCGGCAATCCCCGGCCACGCCTGTTTCGCCTCGTCGAGGACCGCGCGGTGATCAACCGGATGGGCTTCAACAATGGCGGGCTCGAGGCCGCCCTGCCCCGCGCGATCGCTGCGAAACGGCGAGGCGTGCTCGGCATCAACGTCGGCGCGAACAAGGACGCGGCCGATCGAATCGCCGATTATGCGCATGGCGTCCGCGAGGCGGCTGACGTCGCGGACTATATCACGATCAACATCAGCTCGCCCAACACACCGGGCCTGCGCGATCTCCAGCATGGCAGCGCGCTCGCCGACCTGCTCGCCGCCGCTGACGAGGCGCGGCGGGCGCCGATCATTCGTCCTCCCCTGTTCCTGAAGGTGGCGCCCGATCTCGAGGCGGACGATATCGATGCGATCGCCCGGGCCGCGATCGAGGCACATGTCGGCGCGCTGATCGTCAGCAATACGACGATCTCCCGACCCGTATTGCGGTCGGGCCATGCGCAGGAGGCCGGCGGCCTTTCAGGGGCGCCGCTCGCCCCCCTCGCCCGCCAGCGCCTCGCCGATTTCAGGCGCGCGACCGGCGGAGCGCTTCCACTTGTATCGGTGGGCGGGATCGACAGCGCGGAGGAAGCCTATGCCCGTATCCGCGCGGGCGCGAGCCTCGTCCAGCTCTACACGGCGATGGTCTATGAGGGGCCGGGCCTGCCGCGCCGGATCACCCGGGGCCTTGGCCGATTGCTGAAGCGCGACGGCTTCGCGCATGTCGCCGATGCCGTCGGCAGCGGTTGACGTAGCGTCCGCCACCGCTACCCTCTCTGCCATATGAAAAAGCTGTTCCTCGCGCTCATCTTCCTGTGTTCGCCAGCAATCGCCAGCGCTCAGGGGATGGTTTCCGCTGCCGACCCTCGCGCCGCCGCAGCAGGCGTCGAAATTCTCCGCGCCGGCGGCAGCGCCACCGATGCGGCAATCGCGACGACGCTGGCGCTGAACGTCGTCGAGCCGCAGAATTCCGGTATCGGCGGCGGCAGCTTCCTGGTGCATCACGACGCGAGGACCGGCCGCACCACCAGTTACGACGGGCGCGAGGCGGCACCGGCAGCCGCTGACCCCAAATGGTTCTACGCACCCGACGGCACCCCGCTCAGCCACTTCGCCGCGGTGCCCGGTGGGCGCAGCGTCGGCGTCCCCGGCAGCCTTCGCCTGATGGCGCTGGCGCACCGGCGTTATGGCCGCCTGCCCTGGTCGAAATTGTTCCAGCCGGCGATCCGGCTCGCGCGCGACGGCTTCACGGTATCTCAGCGTCTCCATAACGGGCTCGCCAATGGCGGCGGCCATATCGATGCCGCCGCGCGCGCGCATTTCTTCGGTGCCGACGGCACGCCGGTCGCCACCGGCACCTTGCTGAAGAGCCCTGAACAGGCGGCGCTTCTGGAACGGATCGCGCGGCGTGGCCCCGATGCTTTCTATGTCGGCCCGACCGCGCGAAAGCTGGTGACGACGGTGAACACCGCAGCGCGCAATCCCTCGAAAATGACCACGGGCGATCTCGCGCGCTATGCCGCCAAGGAGCGCGCGCCGATCTGCGGCACCTATCGCGTGTATCGCATCTGCGGCATGGGCCCGCCCTCGTCGGGCGGCGTCGCCGTGCTGACGATCCTGAAGCAGCTCGAACGCTTCGACATGACGAAGCTCGGCAAGGACAGCCCGGTCGCCTGGCATCTCTTCGCTGAATCAGAGCGGCTCGCCTATGCCGATCGCGACATGTACCTGGGCGACGCCGATTATGTGAAAGTGCCCGTCCAGGGCCTGCTCGACCCGCGCTATCTCGCGTCGCGCTCGGCATTGATCTCGGCCGACCATAGCATGGCGACGGTCGCGCCGGGAGTGCCGCCGGGCGCGCCGGCTCGGGTCCGGGCACCGGTGAGCGAGGTCCCGGGCACCAGCGACCTGGTCGCGGTCGATGCCGCCGGCAATGTCGCTGAAGTCACCACCACCATCGAGGGCTATTTCGGATCGGGTCTCTCCGTCGAGGGCAACATGCTCAACAACGAGCTGACCGACTTCGACATCGTGCCCGTTTCTGACGGCCATCTCGTCGCCAACCGGGTGCAGGGTGGCAAAAGGCCGCGCAGCTCGATGTCGCCGACCATCGTCTACGACGCGAAGGGCCGGGTCAGGATCGCGCTCGGCGCGGCGGGTGGATCGACGATCATCGCTCAGGTCGCGAAGACGCTGGTCGCGGTGCTCGATTGGCATATGTCGGCACAGGATGGTATCGCGCTTGGCCTGCTCTACGCGCCCGGGCGTGTCGCCGCGGCGGAAAAGGGAACTCAGCTCGAGGCGATGGTGCCCGCGCTCAAGGCCCTTGGCGAGCAGGTCCAGGTGATGCCGCTCGGCCTGAAGGCGAACGCGATCGAGCGCGTGGGCGGTCGCTGGGTGGGCGCCGCCGACCCACGTAGCGAAGGCGTGGCGATGGGCCAGGACGGCAGCGTCACGCAGATTGTGCGCGCGGGCGCGATACCGAACCGGCCACCCGAATAAAGACGACGTAGCAGCCGCGCAGCCGAACACGGCGCGTGCACCGGGAGAGACAATGCGAACGCTCGAACATTTCCCCGATCTGGTCACCATGTTCTTCACGCGAGCGCGCGAGAAGGGTGACAAGCCATTCCTGTGGCACAAGGAGGATGGCCGCTGGGTCTCGCTCAGCTGGCATGACACTGCGATCAAGGTCGCGAGCCTCGCGACCGGGCTGAAGGCGATCGGCCTCGAGCCCGGCGACCGGGTAATGCTGGTCGCGGAGAATCGCCCCGAATGGTGCATCAGCGACCTTGCGATCATGGCCGCGGGCTGCATCACCGTGCCTACCTACATCACCAATACCGAGCGCGACCACGCCCATATCATCGAGAATTCGGGCGCGAAGGCAGTGATCGTCTCGTCGGCCAAGCTCGCCCGAACGCTGCTGCCCGCAGCTATCCGCGCTGATGCCGCGAAGATCATCATCGGCATCGAGGATATCCGCACGAGCCAGGGACCGCTCGACTTCTACAGCTGGGGCAAGCTGATCGCCGACCACGCGACCGACCCCGCCGAGCTGGTCATCACCGCGACGCGTGAGGACACCGCCTGCATCATCTACACCAGCGGCACCGGCGGCGCGCCGCGCGGGGTGATGCAGCATCATGGCGCGATCCTCCACAATGTCGATGGCTGCTGCACCATCATCAGCGAGGATTTCGGCTGGGAGGACGAGGTGTTCCTGTCCTTCCTGCCCTTGAGCCACGCCTATGAGCATAGCGGCGGCCAGCATTTCCCGATCGGGCTCGGCGCCGAGATCTATTATGCCGAAGGGCTGGACAAGCTCGCCTCGAATATCGAGGAGGTGCGGCCGACGATCATGGTCGTGGTGCCCCGGCTGTTCGAGGTGTTGCGGACGCGCATCTCCAAGGCGATCGAGAAGCAGGGCAAATTCTCGACCTATCTGCTCAACCGCAGCCAGCAGATCGGCGCGCGCGAGTATGAGAGGAAGCTCAGGCTGATCGACCAGCCGATGAACCTGTTCCTGAAGGCAACGCTCAAGCCGAAGATCCAGCAACGCTTCGGCGGGCGGATGAAGGCGATGGTATCCGGCGGCGCGCCGCTGACGCCCGAGGTCGGCATCTTCTTCCAGTCGCTCGGACTGACCTTCCTGCAGGGCTATGGGCAGACCGAGGCAGCGCCGGTCATCTCGTGCAACCGCCCTTCGGTCGGCCTCAGGATGGACACGGTCGGGCCGCCGCTCAAGAACACCGAGGTGCGGATTGCGGAGGATGGCGAGATACTGGTGCGCGGCGAACTCGTCATGCACGGCTATTGGCGCAACGATGCCGAGACGGCGCGGGTGCTGAAGGACGGCTGGCTGCATACCGGCGATATCGGGCTGATCGACGACAAGGGCCGGATCAAGATCACCGATCGCAAGAAGGACATCATCGTCAACGACAAGGGCGACAATGTCGCGCCGCAAAAGGTCGAGGGGATGCTGACGCTGCAGCCCGAGATCGTGCAGGCAATGATCTATGGCGACCGCAAGCCCTATATGGTCGCCGTGCTGGTGCCCGACCCCGAATGGACCAAGGAATGGTGCGCTGCGAATGGCGATGCCTGCGATTTCGCGCGGCTCGAGCAGAACAGCGAATATCGCACCGCGATCGGCGCTGCGGTCGAGCGGGTGAACAGGGACCTGTCGGTGGTCGAGCGCGTCAGGCGCTTCATCCTCGCCGATGAGCCCTTCGCGATCGAGAACGAGCAGCTCACGCCCTCGCTCAAGATCCGCCGGCACGTGCTGAAGGCAGCCTATGGGCCGAGGCTGGACGCGCTCTACAAGGGATAGTTACCGCGCCGCCGCGATCGTGCTCGCGACCGATTTCGGGACCACTTCCATTGTCCAGTCCCGGTCGGGGCGGAGATATTTCTGCGCTGTCTCCTGGAGCTGGGCGGCGGTCACATTGGTGACATCGGCCAGCACGCGGCGGAACGCATCGAGGCGGCGCGGATCATAGGTCGCGCCGCGGAGCTGGACCATCCAGAACTGATTGCTGGTCGACTGGCGGATCAGCGACTGAGTCATCGGCCCGACAGTGCGCTTGAGCTCGTCGTCGCTGATCGGGTTGGCGACCAGATCAGCGGCGATCTCGCGCGCCAGCTTGAAGAACAACGGCACATTGGCCGGCGCGACCTGACCCACCGCGACGATCCGGCCGCCGCTCGGCAGGCCGATCGGCCAGCTGCTCGAAACATTCGGGCTGTAACTCGCCTTGGCCTCCATCCGCAGGCGATCGAACAGCCGGTTTGAGAAGACCGCCGCGAGGACGTCGAGGCGTCGCGAGTCGGCGATACCGTCGACGCCGCCGCCGGTCGGCCAGGCGATGACCGCCGCGGCCTGACTGTCCGGCCCGTCATGCGTGCGGACCAGCGGAGTCGTGTCATGCGCCGGGAAGCGCACCGGCGGCGCCGGCGGCAAATCGATCCCGCGGGGTTTCAGGGCGCCGATCGTGCGGGTGACCGCCTTGATCGCCTCATCGGCATTGACGTCGCCGAACACCTGGACCTCGATCGGGCCGGCGGCGAGCAGCGGCGCCCACAGAGCGCGGAAGCTGTCCGGGGTGGTGCCGTTGATCTGCTCGGGGCTCGGCGTCTGCCAGCGCGGATCGCCCGAGTGAAGCAGCCCGTCGAGATCGCGCGACAGCACGCCATCGGGCGACGCGCTCATCCCCGCATAATTGGTGAGCACCAGCGACTTGGCGCGCGCGAGCGGCGCCGGATCCCAGGCAGGCGCCTCGAGCTTGGCGGCGATCAGCTTCAGCTGATCAGCGAGATCGCGCCGCGAGGTGAGTGCGCTGAACTGGAACGCGTCATCGTCAACGCCGAAATCGAGCCCGATCTGGCGCCCGGCGGTCATCTGATCGAGGTCGCCCTGGTTGAGCTTGCCGATTCCGCCGGCGACCAGCGCCATATCGGCGGCCCAGACCGGCGCGTCGTGATCAGCCGGAAGCGCATTATAGCCGCCGCCGAAACGCACGCGGACATAGACGCGGTCGGTTTCGGTGGTCGTCGAATAGACCAGCATCCTCACGCCGTTGGAGAGCACGACGCGATCGATGCCGAACGGGGCGACCTTGTCGCGGCTGACGATCGTCGCCGGCGGGCCGAGCCTGGGAAGCTTCGAGAAATCGACCGCCGCCTGCGCCGTGCGGGCGCCGGCCATTCCCTTCACGTCGGCGCCGAGCGCAGCGGCGAGCCGGACCTGCGCGCCGCTGTCCGGCTTGGGCGTGGTGACGATCG
The DNA here is from genome assembly GCF_039522915.1 of Sphingomonas oligophenolica. Taxonomy (NCBI): domain Bacteria; kingdom Pseudomonadati; phylum Pseudomonadota; class Alphaproteobacteria; order Sphingomonadales; family Sphingomonadaceae; genus Sphingomonas; species Sphingomonas oligophenolica. The sequence continues at coordinate 114,483 of NZ_BAAAEH010000007.1, read as the reverse complement.
CGCGGGTTGCGTCGCCGGTGAAGACCCGCCGGGTCGCCGCGAGAACGCGCGCCGGCGTGAACATCTTCTTGCGCCGGGCATCGAGAAAGGCGTCGCGGATCACCACCGAGCTGGTCGTCGTCTCGCGGATGTTGACTGCCTCGACCAGCGAATCCGCCAGCTTGTTGCCCGGATCGGCCGGCATGGTTTCGACCATCGTCTTCATCGCGACGTCCTGGTCGGCGAGCTCGCGGTCGATCTCGGCCTGGGACGGCGGATTGGCCTGGGCGTCAGCGATCACAGCGCGCACATCCTTGAGCGCTGCTTCCCAATCATCGCCGATCGGCGCGATCCGCACCTGGGTGACATTGGCCGATCGCGCCAGATCGTCATTGGCGACCCCGGCCGCGACATAGCTGCCGCCGGCGCGGGCCCGCGCCTCGAGCCGGCGATTGATGACCGCGACCGCGATCGTATCGACCATCCGCTCCTGATTCATGATCAGCGTGTCGTTCTTGAAGTGCCAGGGCCGCACCACCGACATCACGACGGTCGTGGGAAGGCCGGGCTCGACGATCGCGGCGGTGGCCGGCTTGGTCGGGTCGGGCTTGCCGAAATCGGGCTCGACCGGTGCCGGGCCGACGCCGCGCCACGCGCCGAAATATTTGGCGACGAGCCGCTCGAACAAGGCGGGATCGAGATCGCCGGCGATCGAGACGACCACGCGCTCGGGCCGATACCAGCGGTCATGAAAGGCCTGGACGGCTGCCGGGGTTGCCGCCTCGAGCGTTTCCAGCTTGCCGATCACGGCGCGGTCGCCGCGGCGCTGCCCGGCATAGAAAAGCGCGTCGGACGCATCGGCGAACCGGGACTGCGGGCCCAGTCCCTCGCGCCGCTCTGCCAGCACGGCGGGCCGCTCGCCATCGAGCGCCGCCTGGGTGATGCGGGGTTTCGCGACCATGCCGGCGAGGATCTTCATGCTTTCGTCGAGGCTCGCCTCGGTCGCGCTCGGCAGATCGAGCTTGTAGACGGTCTCGGTCGCGTTGGTCTCGGCATTGCTGTCCGAGCCGAAAGTGACGCCGAGGCGCTGCCAGACGCGGATCGTGTCCCCGTCAGGCACATATTCGGAGCCGCGGAAGGAGAGATGCTCGATCAGATGCGCATAGCCGCGCTCGCTATCCTCCTCCATCAGTGAGCCCGCGTCGATCCGCACCCTGATCGAGACCTGGCCGGGCGGGACGCCATTCTTGCGGACCGCGTAGCGCAGGCCGTTGGTCAGGGTGCCGAAGCGCCATGCCGGATCGTGCGCGATGTCGCTGCCGACATAGAGCCAGGCACTGCGATCGGCGATATTGCGGCTGGGCGCCGAAACCTCGGCCGACGGCGCGACGCTCTGCCCGCTTGCGACGGGGGACAGCCCGAACAGCGGCAGGCCGACAAGAAGGGAAGCGATGAGCGAAAGGCGCAGGCCGCGCTGGAAAGCATACATGCCGACCATAGTAGCGATCAAATCCCGCCGCCGCCAGCATTGCCGTTCAGGACCGCCCCCGCCCCGAAACAACGATGCCGTCGCCATGATTTGGCCCCGGATTGCCGATAGCCGATCCTTTGCCCTGCTGGGAGAAGGGGCATATTCGCCACGGCGCACCAAGGCTCGAGCAGCCCGTCGCCCCGGGGGTTCGTATATAAGCGGAGTGACATGTGCGCGTGAAGACCAGGCAGGCCGAGCCGATATTGTGGCATGATTTGGGCATCGGCACCGATGGGCCCGAACCAGGCCCGGAGCAGCAGCGCGGCGGCCGCGTTCCCGACCTCAGCGTGATCTCGGGCGCGCCGCTGGCGGGCGCTGAGATGAAGGCGGAGCCCAACCGGCCGTTCATCATTCGCGTCGGCAAGCATTTTCGCGGCTTTTTCGACCGGCTGATCGCCTCCTCCTCGCTGGTCGCGAACGATCCGGTGCTCGATGTGCGCGATTTCGCCTGGACGGCGGTGCTGCGCGCCAACTGGCAGGCGATCCGCAGCGAGGCGATCGAGGTCGCGCTGCGCGGGGCGGCATCGCCGAGCCTCGCGACGATCTCGCCCGACCACCGGGCGATCGCCGAGATCGACAAATGGCGCTCCTTCTTCCTGTGGGGCTACAGCTTCCCGATCGAGGAGAATCTGGAGCGCTGCCCCAAGACCGCCGCGATCGTCGAGCAGATCCCGGGGCTGAACAGCGCCTTCTTCTCGATCCTCGCGCCGGGCACGCACATCCCGGCGCATCGCGGCGTGACCAAGGGGCTGGTGACCTGCCATCTCGGCCTGATCGTGCCGCGCGACGGCGATGTGCGGATGCGTGTCAGCGACCGCGTGGTGCGCTGGGCCGAGGGCGAGACCCTGGTGTTCGACGACACCTATGACCATGAGGTATGGAACGACACGAGCGGAACCCGGGTGGTGCTGCTGATCCAGTTCGAACGGCCGCTGCGCCGGCCGGGCAAATGGATTGCGGACGCCTTTCTGAAGGTCGTGCGGCGCTCCGCCTTTGTTCAGGAGGCGCGGGCCAATATCCATATCTGGAACCGGGCCATTCAGCAGATGGATGTCTGATCGCCGCTGACGGGCCGGCGTTTCAGCCACGACCCGTGCGGCGACAGGATTTGGTCCGGGCTTGAAGACGGTGGGACGGATCCGTGCCATGCGCCATGGGATAATGGCGTTCTTGCAGCGGTTGAATCGGCATGCCGGACGCGACGGCGCGCGTGTGTTGGGAATGTCATGAGGGTCGCTGACATTCCCAACAATGCCGGTTCGGCCGGATCTTCCTGAAGCGCATTAAGTCAATGATATTAAATGATTTTGTTGCCAGTGGCGCAACGGCGAAATCGTCTTCTCAGCCCGTTCCGAGCTGACAAAAAATATAGCGGAGTGCGCCCCTGTGTTGAGACACAGCTAGGCCAGGGCAGCGCGCAGGCCGTCGGGATCGCACGGCATCATGATCGGGCGAACATGGTTGGGCATCGGCACCGGGCCAGGCACCGAACGCCATTCGCGGCGCAGGCCGCCGTCACGAGGTGGCGATAGGCGACATAGTCGTCGCCACTGAAGAACACCGGCTGCCGCCGGTTGCCGCGCTGGGTGACGTGGTGCGCGACATTCGGTACGACGATGCGGGCGAGGCGAGCCATGAGGCTTGCTTTAGTCGCGCTCGGTGCTGACGGCAATTAAGTATAGCGTCCTCCGAATTCAGGTTTGGGACTACGGTCCGGGTATGTTGCGGTGGCATTGTGGACTATGGATGCGTACGGAATAGCCATGCAAATAGGATGCGACAAGTGAAAAAAATTTACATCATAAGATCTATTTGCGTAATCGGTTATTTACTCGCTCTATTAAATTTCTATAGAATCTTGGCACTTGGCATATCGATAGCGTGCTCTTGCTATTTAATTTACATATATAAGAAGGAAAACTCGAATGATATTCCACCCCATTGATACGATATCCTGAAAAGCCAAATAGTCCAACAGTGACAGGACTGGGCTGCACCTGGACCGCCCCCCCCGTTTTGAGACACAACTAATTGGGTAACAGGTAGCACCTCTTCCGCGAAAGGCGAGCCGCCAGACGTTGCTCGCAACGCAAGCAACATGACGAGCGATCGCCCGGCTGGACGGATCGCGCGGCTGCTGCGATGATAGCGATACCATCAGCGAACCGGAGAGATCGCGACTGTGGCGGAGGAGCAAGTTGGACTGTCGGCCGGTAACGTCTCGACTATAAGCCGTCGCGGTTTCATCGTGATGGCGGGCGCCTTTGCGGCCTCGTCCGGTTGGGCGGCCTCCCCGCCTGCCCCGGCTACCATCCGCATCCTGTCGCCCAAGGGCGCGGCGATTATCGATCCCAATGCCGTGGTCGAGACGATCGCCGACGGCATCGCATGGGCCGAGGGGCCGGTGTGGGTCCCGCACCAGAATGCCCTCCTCTTTTCCGATCCGCCCGCCAATATCATGCGGCGCTGGTCGCGGCGCGGCGGCGTCTCGGTGTTCCTGAAGCCATCGGGCGCTGCCGTGTTCGATCCGAAGCTGGTGCGCGAGGCGGGATCGAACGGGCTGGCGCTCGGGACCGACGGGGCGCTGCTGATCGCCGATAGCGGCAGCCGGGCGCTGGTGCGGGTGGATCTCGCCACGCGGCGGCGCAGCATCCTGGTCGATCGCTGGCGCGGCGAGAGGTTCAGCAGCCCGAACGACCTGCATGTGGCGCGATCGGGCGCGATCTATTTCACTGATCCGCCCTATGGCTTTGCCGATGGCGATGCCTCGCCGCTCAAGGAAGTGGAGCAGAACGGCGTCTATCGCTGGACGCCGGGCGGCGAAGCGGTGCTGGTCGACGGGGCGCTGACGAGGCCCAATGGTGTCGCGCTCTCCCCCGACGAGCGGCGGCTCTATGTGTCGGTCTCGGACGAGAAGGCGCCGCGGATCATGGCCTATGATCTCGATGCGGGCGGGATGCCGCGCAACAGCCGCGTCTTCCTCGACGCCTCGACGCTGCATGGCCCGGGCCTGCCCGACGGCATGAAGGTCTCGGCGGGCGGCATCCTGTTCTGCAGCGCGCCGGGCGGCCTGTACCTTCTCTCGCCCGAGGCGGAACCGCTTGCGCTGATCGCGAACGGCGGACCGATCGCCAATTGCGCGTTCGGCGAGGACGGCCGGACCCTGTTCATGACCGCCAACGACCGGGTGCTTCGGGTCAGGCTGAAGATCAACGCCCTGCACGGCTGAACTGCCCGGCGCCTGCAAAAAAATGCCGGCGGTTCAAAAACCATTCACCGCTTTCGGGGCACTTAATTCCATGGCGCCGGCCAGCGCGGGGAACGCCCCCTGCCGTCCGGTGTTCTGCGCAGGTGCAAGGCCCGACCGCACGCCTCGCCGGATTCCGGCGGACATGCGCCAGGGCTTTTCCACCATTCGAACCAATCAGGCCGGCGTGGCATCGCCCCCACCGGCTGCGGGCACGTGTCGCGCCGCGATGAAATGAGGTAGCGCTTACCTATGTCGATCCTGTTGGCCCTCGCCCTGGCGGGCGTAGCCGCCCCCGCCCCGACGCCGCAACCCGATGCAGTGGTCGGGCGCTGGAAGACCGAGACCAAGAACGGGGTGGTCGAGATTGCGCGCTGCGGCGCCTCGATCTGCGGACGGCTCGTCACCTCCGACCTGCTGCGCACCAATCCGGGGCTGAAGGACGGCCGCAACAGCAACCCCGCGCTGCGCAACCGGCTGCTGCGCGGGCTGCTGATCCTGGGCGGCTTCACCCCGGCGGCCGGTGGCGTGTGGGAAGGCGGCACCATCTATAATGGCGATGACGGCAAGACCTATAGCGCCCGGGTGACGCCGATCAGCGCCAACCAGCTCAAGGTGCGCGGCTGCGTGTTCGTGCCCTTCTGCAAGACCCAGACCTGGACGCGGGTGAACTGAGGCTCCGCGACGCACCTCGCCTCCCAGGGCGTCGCCTGTGCGACGGCCTGAAATAAGCTGTCAGTATAGCGTCCCGAATTAGCCGCCCCGTCACCGCTCGCGGACCATGGATGCCCGAACCAGTCCGGCATGACGGGAACTGGGCCTGCGCTCGATTCAAGCAAACGTCCCCAACAAGACGCGCCCCTCCCGCGTCACGGCCCCCTATTGACTCCCTCACACAGTATATGCCACACACTGTGTGTCACACACTATACGGCAGACAGCACGGCATGGTCGTCGACCCCGATCTTTTCGAAAGCATGCGGCTCGAGCTCAGGCGCGGGTCGCTGGTGCTCGCGGTGCTCGCCCGGCTCAGGGAGGAGCGTTACGGCTATACGCTGCGCCAGGCGCTCGCCGCCGACGGGCTCGAGATGGAGGAAAGCACCCTCTATCCGTTGCTGCGCCGGCTCGAGAGCCAGGGGCTGCTGCAGAGCGAATGGCGCGAGGAGGAGAAGCGCAGGAAGCGCTTCTACCGGCTGTCGCCGATGGGCGCGCTGATGCTCGCCGCCCTCGCTGACGAATGGCGCGGCATCAACGCCTCGCTCGACAAGATCCTCTGAAACCGCATTTCGCGAAAGGCCCCGACATGGACATGATCGAAACCTATCTCGACGCCGTCGCCGCTCAACTGCCACGCGATACGCGCGACGACATCATCGCCGAGCTGCGCGACACCCTTCTCTCGCAGATCGAGGAGCGCGAAGCGGCGCTCGGCCGGCCGCTCGACGATGACGAGCGCGAAGCGATCCTGCGTGCCATGGGCCATCCGCTGGTGGTAGGCGCGCGCTACCGCGCCGGGCCGCAGATGCTGATCGGGCCGGAGCTCTTCCCCTATTGGCTGTTCGCGGTGAAGGTCGGGCTGGCGATCCTCGCCCTCGTCTTCGTGGTGACCTCGGTGATCGGCATGCTGGTCGGATCGTGGCATCTGTTCGGCCAGGCTTTTCCGAGCTTCATCGGATCGGGGCTGACGGTGATCGGCGCGGTGACCGTGACGGGCGCCGCGATCGAGCATTTCGGGCTGCGGCCGGCCTATTTCGACAGCTGGCGGGTGAAGGACCTCGCGGTGCTTCGGTTCAGCGATCCGGCGACATGGGCGGCGGAAGTGGCGGGTTCGGGCATGTTCTCCGGCCCGCGCGCGCGACGAACCCGGTTCGAGCAGCGGCGGCGGATGTGGCCCGGCTTCGAGGCGCTGGCCGGCGTGGTGTGGGGGCTGGTTTTCGTCGCCTGGTGGATCGGCCTGCTGCATTTCCCCGGGCAAGCCATGTTCGGGTTCCACGGCGCTGACGTGACGGCCGCGCCGGCGCCGATCTGGACGACCCTGTTCGTGCCGATCCTCGCCTTTGCGCTGGTGCAGGTCGCGGTGGACGCGGTGGGCGTGGCCTGGCCCCGGGCGGTGCGGGTGCGCGCCGCGCTCGGCATACCGGTCGCGCTGGCCGGGGCGGCGCTGGCCTGGGTGGCGTTCCTGGCGAGCGAATGGATCGAACTCAGCCGGTCGGGCGACCATGCCATGGTCGCCGGCGGGATGGAGATGCTGAACCTCCATGCGCTCGAGCAGATGGGCCATGGCGACACGCTCGCCGGGCTCGCCGCGATCCTGAGCGTGGTGTTCAGCTGGATGCTGGCGGGGATCGCGGTCGGCCAGATATTGAAGGCGCTGAAATGCCTGTGGCGGCTGTGCTTCGGGTGATAACCGCCACCGCTGCGCAACAATTGGTTTCCACATGCCGTCTTGATCCCGCCGCGCCGCAGGGCCACATGCGTGACATGCTGATCGAAACCGAAACGACGCCCAACCCCGCCACGCTCAAATTCCTGCCGGGACGGCCGGTCATGGAGGCTGGCACGCGCGACTTCGCGACGCCCGAGGAGGCCGAGGCCTCGCCGCTGGCGGAGGCGCTGTTCGCGCTGGGCGATGTGACCGGCGTGTTCTTCGGTCGCGACTTCATCTCGGTGACCGCGGCGCCGGGCGTCGAATGGGCGAGCCTGAAGCCGGATATTCTCGGCCTGCTGCTCGATCATTTCAGCGCCGCCATGCCCTTGTTCCGCCCGGGCAATGCCGGCGGCATTTCGGTTCCGGCCGACGACGCGATGTTCGCCGAAGACCCCGAAGACGCTGACATCGTCATCCAGATCAAGGAGCTGATCGAGACCAGGGTTCGCCCCGCGGTTGCGAATGACGGCGGCGATATCGTCTATCGCGGCTTCGACAAGGGCAAGGTCTATCTGCAGATGCAGGGCGCCTGTTCGGGTTGCCCGTCCTCGGCGGCGACGCTCAAGAACGGCATCGAGCAATTGCTCAAATATTACGTGCCCGAAGTCACCGAGGTCCGCGCGGTCTGAAGGCCGCGATCACCGTCAATCGTCAAAGGGGTCCTGCAATGACCGAGAAGCTGTCCGATGCGGCGCTCGATACGATCTTCCGTGCCGCGCGCACCTATAATGGCTATACCGACGAACCGGTCAGCGAAGCCGAATTGCGGGCGATCTGGGACCTGATGAAATGGGGGCCGACCTCGGCCAACCAGCTCCCCGCCCGGCTGATCTGGTGCGTGAGCGACGCGGCCAAGCAGAAGCTCGCCGCCTGCGCCAGCGCGCAGAACGCGCCCAAGATCCTGGCGGCGCCGGTGACGGTGATCATCGGCATGGACACCAATTTCCACGAGCATCTGCCCGAATTCTTTCCGCACAATCAGACGGCGAAAAGCTGGTTCGAGGGCGATACCGAGTTGCGCGAAGTCTCGGCGATGCGCAACTCGACGCTGCAGGGCGCCTATTTCATCATCGCGGCGCGGGCGCTCGGCCTCGATACCGGGCCGATGTCGGGCTTCGACAACGGGTTGGTCGATGCCGCCTTCTTCGCCGAAATGCCGGCGGTGCGATCGAACTTCATCTCGACGCTCGGCCATGGCGACCCGAGCACGATCTTCGAACGGTCGCCACGACCCGCCTTCGAGAAGTTCAACAGGATTGCCTGAACGGCCCTTCGCGCAGCGATCGTCCTTGTGTAGCGGGGGCTGATGCGCACCCTCGTCATCGAAACCTCGACCGCCGCCTGCTCGGTGGCGCTGATCGAGCATGGCGCGGTGATCGCCGCCGCGCACGAGGTCGTCGGACGCGGCCATGCCGAACGGCTGGTGCCGATGATCGCCGAATTGCCCGACGGCGGACGGGCCGCGGCCATCCTGGTCGATTGCGGCCCGGGCAGCTTCACCGGCATCCGCGTCGGCATCGCCGCCGCGCGCGGGCTCGCGCTGGGCTGGGGCGCGGAGGCGCATGGCTATTCGTCGCTAGCGCTGGTCGCCGCGGCCGGCTTTGCGGAAAATCCCGACTGGACGACCCTTGCCGTCGTGCTTGAAGGCGGGCATGGCGAGGTCTTCATGCAGCTTTTCGATGCTCCGCTCCTGTCCATTGGCGCGCTCGCCTCGCTCAAGCCCGAGGCCGCTTCCGCCGTTCTTGGCGGGCGGCCGGCGATCGGCAACGGCGTCCGCTTCCTCCGCCCGATCGAGACGGACGCGACGCTCGTCGATGCCCTGCCCCGTGCCGCCGACGCGATCCTGCTGCCGCCGGCGCTGACGGCGCTGCCGCCGCGTCCGATTTACGGGCGCGCGCCCGACGCCAAGCCGCTTGCGGCGCTGACATGAGCACGGTGCTGCATATGATCGAACTGCGTTCGGGAAGTGTCGCTGACCTTGGCTTGATCGATTCGATCATGGCGGCAGCGTTCGATCCCCGTTTCGGCGAGGCATGGACTCACAACCAGTGCCTCGGCATCATGGCGCTGCCAGGCGTCTGGCTGACGATCGCGACGCTCGATGGCGCGCCCGCCGGCTTCGCCCTGTCGCGCCTGGCGGCAGACGAGGCCGAGTTGCTTTTGCTCGCGACTGTCCCGGCGATGCGACGCTGTGGGGTTGCTGCTGCGTTACTGCGGTCGGTCGTCGCGGATTCCGTTACGGCGGGCGCCCACAAGCTTCATCTCGAAGTCCGCGAAGGCAATGAAGCGATCAGGCTTTATCAAGGTACAGGCTTCGTTAAGGTTGGCGAGAGACGCGATTACTATCGTGGCACGTCCGGTCAGGCATTCCACGCCTTCACCTATAGCCGCGATCTACGCTAAAAAAGCTTTTCTGCCGCATTTGTTACTTGCACGCCGCGGACCAAAGGACGATAGGGCCCAGCACGGGTTGCTAGGAAAAGCAATCGTAGATTGGGTCGAAAGGAATATAATGGATACGCAAAACGAGCTGCAGGAAACGCTGATCACGCTGACCGCCGATATTGTCGCCGCACATGTCAGCAACAACAGTGTCGCGGTTTCTGATTTGCCGGTGCTGATCTCGAACGTGCACGGCGCGCTCAGCGGCCTTGGCGGTGCTCCGGTAGTGCCCGAAGTCAAGCAGGAGCCAGCCGTTTCGATCCGCTCGTCGATCAAGCCGGACTTCATCGTTTGCCTCGAAGACGGCAAGAAACTCAAGATGTTGAAGCGCCACCTGATGACTCACTATCAGATGACGCCCGAGCAGTACCGCGCCAAGTGGAACTTGCCTGCCGACTATCCCATGGTCGCGCCGAACTATGCCGAGCAGCGCCGCACGCTCGCCAAGAAGATCGGCCTGGGCACCAAGCGCCGCAAGACCAGGTAACGGCCTGAAATCCTCCCCCGGTTGCGGGGGAGGATTTTCTCCGCGCTTATTGCGAGTCGGTCGCTCTTTATCGATGCGCGCAAAGCCACTACATCGGCGCCATGGCGCGCAAGATCGATCTCGAAGCCCTCTGCAATGAAAGAGGCCTCCGCATCACGGAGCAGCGCCGGGTAATCGCCCGCGTCCTTTCCGATGCCGAAGACCATCCGGATGTCGAAAAGGTCTATGAGCGGGCATCCGCGATCGACCCAGGCATTTCGATCGCGACGGTATACCGGACAGTCAGGCTGTTCGAGGAAGCCGGCATCCTCGATCGCCACGATTTCGGCGATGGCCGCTCGCGCTACGAGCCGGCACCCGAATCGCATCACGACCATCTGATCGACGTCGAGACCGGCAAGGTGATCGAATTCGTCGACCCCGAGCTCGAGCAATTGCAGAAGGCGATCGCCGAACGGCTCGGCTTCCGTCTCGTCGACCATCGCATGGAGCTGTACGGCGTCGTCCTCGACCGCAAGGTGTAGGCTTTGACGGCAGCCGCACAGGCGCGGGCTGACGCCGCAGCGGGGAAGGGAGTGCCGGTCGACGCACTCGGCTGGACGCGGATTGCCCTGCGCGCGTCGGGGCTGGTGCTGGCACTGCTGCTCACCGTGCCGCTCCACTATCTCTGGCGGCTGTTGCGGATCGGTTCGCCCTGGCCGAAGATCTTTCTCGGCTGGGCGGCGCGGCTCTCAGGCGCGCGGGTCGAGCGGGTCGGGGTGCCGCTGAAACGCGATGTCTTCTATATCTCCAACCATCTCAGCTGGATCGATATCCTCGCGATCGCCGGGCAGAGCGGGACCGCCTTCGTGGCCAAGGAGGAGATCCGCCAGGCGCCGGTGGTCGGCTGGCTCTCGACGCTCAACCGCACCGTCTATGTGAAGCGCGAGAACCGGCTCGGCGTGGCCGAGCAGATCAACCAGCTGCGCGACGCGCTCGAGGACAATTGGTCGGTCACCGTGTTTCCGGAAGGGACGACGACCGACGGCCAGTCGCTGCTGCCGTTCAAGACGCCGATGCTGCGCGTGCTCGAACCGCCGCCGCCGGGCGTGATGGTCCAGCCGGTGCTGCTCGATTATGGCGCGGTGGCCGAGGAGATCGGCTGGATCGGCGTCGAGAGCGGGATCGACAATGCCAAGCGGATTCTGTCGCGGCCCGGCTCTTTCCGGATGCGGGTCGAGTTCCTCGAGCCGTTCCTTCCGCAGGATTTCCCCGGGCGCAAGGCGATTGCTGCCGAGAGCCGGCGGCGGATCGAGGAGGCGCTGGTCGCGCGGCTTGGCAGGCCGCTCAGGCCGTTCGCTTATGCGGTCGAGGCGGTTCGCTATGAGGCGCCGGAGCAGCCCGCGGCCTGACGGTTTGTGCCCGTCCGCCGCCGCGACTATAGGCGCGGCATGAAACCCGCCCCCAAGACCTTTCACGTCAAGTCGTTCGGCTGCCAGATGAACATGTATGACGGCGACCGGATGAGCGAGCTCATGTCCGCCGAGGGCATGACGCCGGCCGAGGCGGCCGAGGCCGATCTGGTCGTGCTCAATACCTGCCATATCCGCGAGCGGGCGACCGAGAAGGTCTATTCGGACATCGGGCGCCTGAGGAAGAACGGCCGCGCGCCGATGATCGCGGTAGCCGGCTGCGTCGCGCAGGCCGAGGGCGCGGAGATCGTGCGGCGAGCGAAGGTGGATGTCGTGGTCGGCCCGCAGGCCTATCACAACCTGCCCGAGCTGGTCGCGAAGGCGGCGCGGGGCGAGGCGGCGCTCGACACCGACATGCCGGTCGAGACGAAATTCGGACGGCTGCCCGCCCGCCGCCGCGTGCCGCCGTCCGCTTTCCTGACGGTGCAGGAGGGGTGCGACAAATTCTGCACCTATTGCGTGGTGCCCTATACGCGCGGCGCCGAGGTTTCGCGGCCCTGGGGCGCGATCGTCGACGAGGCGAAGGCGCTGGTCGATGCCGGGGCGAAGGAAATCACTTTGCTCGGGCAGAACGTCAATGCCTGGGAGGGCGAGGACGCGAGCGGCAATGTCCAGGGGCTCGACGGGCTGATCCGGGCGCTCGACCGGATCGAAGGGCTGAAGCGAATCCGCTATACGACCAGCCACCCCAACGACATGCGCGAGGGGCTGATCGTCGCGCATGCCGAGGTGGAGAAGCTGATGCCGTTCCTGCATCTGCCGGTGCAATCGGGCAGCGACCGCATCCTCAAGGCAATGAACCGCAGCCATAGCCGCGATTCCTATCTGCGCATCCTCGACCGGGTCCGCGCGGCGCGGCCCGACATGGCGCTGTCGGGCGACTTCATCGTCGGCTTTCCCGGCGAGACCGAGGCCGACTTCGCCGACACGCTGAGCCTGGTCGACGCGGTCGGCTATGCCCAGGCGTTCAGTTTCAAATACAGCCCGCGGCCGGGAACGCCTGCCGCCGACATGGCCGAGCAGATCGCACCCGAGGTGATGGACGAGCGGCTGCAGCGGCTCCAGGCGGCGATCAACCGCGACCAGGAGGCGTTCAACCTTGCGAGCGTCGGGCGGCGGTGCGGGGTGCTGCTCGAGCGCAAGGGCAAGCTGCCGGGGCAGCTGATCGGCAAGTCGCCCTGGCTCCAATCGGTGCATCTGGTGGCGGATGCGGCGATCGGGGACATGATCGAGGTGGAGATCGCGGCGGCGTGGCCGAATTCGGTGTCGGGGGTGGAGCTGGTGCACGAGGCGGCGTGATGGCATCGTCACCCCGGACTTGTTCCGGGGTCCGCCGTGCCGCATGTCTCGTCGCGAGAGGCTTGGGGCACCGTGGATGCCGGAACAAGTCCGGCATGACGGAAAGATGGGTGGGGTGGCTTTTCCCTCTGTCCTCTGCGCCTCCGACCTGCCATCCTGCGCACGGATGCAGCAGACTCGCCCCTCCGCCGGAACACCGCTTCTTGCGGGCCGTTCGGGTGAATTGCTCTCCCTCCATGACATCTCCCTCCTGCCCGAAGGAACCGCATGAGCCGCAAGCCTGTCCAAGCCCAGTCCGGTGATCGCAGCCGTGCCGAGGTCGTGTTCGACAAGCCCCAGCTCATGCCGCAGCTCTTCGGGGAGTTCGACCAGAACCTCCTGCTGCTCGAAAACCGGCTCGGCGTGTACATCACTGCGCGGGGCAACCGCGTCGGCCTCGAGGGCAATGCCGAATCGGTCGCGGCGGCGCGCGACGTGCTGCAGGGCCTGTACAACCGGATCGTCCGCGGCGAGCGGGTCGATCCCGGGCTGGTCGAGGCAGTGATCACCATGTCGTCCGAGCCGACGCTCGACGGCATCATCCGCGCCGATATCGCCGGCACGCCGCAGATCATGATCCGCACGCGCAAGAAGACGATCGTGCCGCGCACCCTCGCACAGCAGCATTATATGCGCGAGCTGCTGGGCAACGACATCATCTTCGCGCTTGGGCCGGCGGGCACCGGCAAGACCTATATCGCGGTCGCGCAAGCCGTGGCGCAGCTGATCACCGGCAGCGTGCAGCGGCTGATCCTGTCGCGGCCCGCGGTCGAGGCGGGGGAGAAGCTCGGATTCCTGCCCGGCGACATGAAGGACAAGGTCGATCCCTATCTGCGGCCGCTCTATGATGCGCTGAACGATTGCCTGCCGGCGGAGCAGGTCGAGAGGCGGATCCTGTCGGGCGAGATCGAGGTCGCGCCGATCGCCTTCATGCGCGGGCGGACGCTGGCGGATGCCTTCATCATCCTCGACGAGGCGCAGAACACCACCCCGGCGCAGATGAAGATGTTCCTGACGCGCTTCGGCGAGAACAGCCGGATGGTGGTGTGCGGCGACCCCAAACAGACCGACCTTCCCGGCGGGATGGCGTCCTCCGGGCTTAACGACGCGGTCGGGCGGCTCGAGGGGATCGAGGGGATGTCAATCGTGCGCTTCGGCGCAGGGGATGTCGTGCGGCACCCGATCGTCGGGCGGATCGTCGAGGCTTATGAGGGGAAGGATGGTTGAGATGGGTGGGATATCCAGATATAGATAGAGGATATCCCCGGAGGAGAACATGGCTTCGCTATTCATCAAGGATCCCGCCACTGCTGACCTAGTCGATCGTCTGGCCAAGCGGAGAGGCATAACGAAGACGGAGGCCGTACGGCTGGCAGTCCAGGCCGATCTGGAGCGACTTGGCACGGAGCCGCCGGTACCGGAGTGGCTCGCTGACTTCTGGCGGCGATATCCGATTCCCGAACCGACCGGGCTGAAAGCGGACAAAGCATTTTTCGACGAGCTGTCGGGCGACCTGTGACGCTTTTCATCGACGCATCCGCGATCATCGCCATCCTTGCCGGTGAGGACGGGTGGCGAACGATCGAACGCGAACTGACGACCCATGTCGTCATCTGGTCTGCAATGTCCGCGTGGGAGGCCAATGCAGGCATGTGTCGATCCTATCGCTTGCAGCCGCAGGAGGCTCGCGAAAGGATCGAAGCGCTTTCTCGTGAAATGGGCTTTCGCCTCGTTTCCATCGGAGAACGGGAAGCGGAACTCGCTCTCGATGCCTATGCCCGGTACGGCAAGAACCGCCACTCCGCCGCCCTCAACATGGGCGATTGCTTCGCCTATGCCTGCGCCAAGGCGAACGACGCCCGCCTGCTCTACAAGGGCAATGACTTCGCCCAGACTGACCTCGCCTGAAAGGCTCCGATGCTCGAAACTGCCCTCTCGATCGAATCCCCCTGGCCGGCCGGCGACTGGGAGGCGCTTGCCCTTCGTGCCGCGACTGCGGCGATGGAGCGGACGCCGCAGGGCGAGATGCTCGCTTATCCGGCGACCTTCGAGATATCGGTCCGCCTCGCGACCGACGAGGAAGTCCGGACGCTCAACAAGCAATATCGGCACAAGGACAAGCCGACCAATGTGCTGAGCTTCCCAATGGTCCAGGCCGATCTGCTCGATACGATCGACCAGAATTCGGACGATGGCGAAGTGCTGCTCGGCGATATCGTGCTTGCTTACGGGGTCTGCGCGGCGGAGGCGGCCGAACGCAACATATCGCTGGAAGACCATGCAACACATTTGATCGTGCATGGCACGCTGCACCTGCTAGGATATGATCATCTGGAGGAACGCGAGGCGGAGGCGATGGAGGCGATCGAGATCGATGCGCTTGCCTCGCTCGGGCTTGCGGACCCCTATCTGATTCAAGAGGACTGAACGACCGCCATGGCCGACGGCCCCAGTACCACCGGCAGCGGCCCCACCAATGCCGGGGCCGACACCCACGACGGCAATCGGCACGAAGGTAGCATCTGGCGCTCCTTCCGTTCCTTCATCTTCGGCGACCCGGGCGACGATTCGCTCCGGGCCCAGCTCGAAGAGGTGATCGACGCGCATGAAGACGAGCCCGGCCCGGACAATGCCGGGGACCTTTCCCCGCTGGAACGCCAGATGGTCCGCAACCTGCTCCATTTCGGGGAGCGCGATGCGGGCGATGTCGGCGTGCCGCGCGCCGACATCGTCGCGGTGGAGGAGCGGACCAGCTTCGCCGATCTCGTCACCCTGTTCGCCGAGGCCGGGCACAGTCGCCTCCCCGTTTATCGGGAGAAGCTCGATACGATCATCGGCATGGTCCATATCAAGGACGTGTTCGCCATCCTCGCGACCGGGGCGCCGCACCCCGAGAGCCTGACCGGGCTGATCCGCGAGCCGCTCTATGTGCCGATGTCGCGCGGCGCGCTCGACCTGCTTGCCGACATGCGGCAGAAAAGGGTGCATCTCGCGATCGTGCTCGACGAGTATTTCGGCACCGAGGGGCTCGTCACCATCGAGGACCTGATCGAGGAGATCGTCGGCGATATCGAGGACGAGCATGACGACGCGCCCGAGGCGTTGCTCGTGCCGCTCGACGGCGGCGCCTGGGAAGCCGATGCGCGCGCCGAGCTGGAGGATGTCGGCACGGAGATCGACCCGCGGCTGGCCGAGGTTGACGGCGATATCGACACGCTGGGCGGCCTGGCCGCGGTGCTGGCGGGCCATGTGCCGCAAAAGGGCGAGTGCATCGTCCATGACAGCGGCTGGACGCTTGAGATCATCGAGGCCGATCCGCGCCGTGTGGAACGGCTGCGGCTGCATCCGCCGCGCAAGCGGGCGGTGGACGAGAGCTGAGCCGGGTGGTGAAATCCGGATTCAGGCAAACCGTCGCCGTCGCGGGAATTACGCCGCGGGCATCGGCGCCAGGATGCCGTACGGATCGTCCCCGGCCGCGCGCCTGACCTGGTCGAGCAGCCAGTCGCGGAAGGCACGGATCTTCGGCAGGTTGCGCTTGTGCTCCGGATACACCAGCCAGAAGGCATTGCGGTAGGTCGCCACGTGCGGAAAGGGTTGCACCAGAAGGCCCGCATCGATCGCCGGCTGGAACATGGGTGGGCTGAGAATTGCAATGCCATGGCCAGCGATCGCCGCATGCCCGTCAAGCACCTGCGATTCAAAGCGGATGCCGCTGCGCGGGGCCGTCTCCTGCCCCTCGACCGCCAGGGAATCGAACCAGAGATCCCACCAGTCATCCTCCGGTGAAAGGCGGACGGCGGCGTGGAGGTCGGCAGGCGTTTCAAGCGGGTGGGTCGCAAGGAAGGCGGGGTTTGCCAGCGGCGTCACCGGCATGCGCATGAGGAAATGCGACACCAGGCCCGGCACCGGGCCCGCCATGCCGCGAATAGCGACATCGAATTCGCTCGAGGCGAGATCCACCATCTGATCAGTCACATCGAGACGCACGGCAAGGTCGGGGCGGATGATATGGAAATCGCCCAGCCTGCCAGCAAGCCAGTTGGTCGCGAAGGTGCGCGGCGCCGTGATGGCGAGAACCGAGGCATTCTCGGCGCGCGCGATGGCGAAGGCCTCGCCAAGCGCAGCGAACGCCTCGGTGACCCGGGGCGCGATGCGGCGGCCGAGATCGGTCAGGACCATGCCGCGCCCCTTCCGGACGAATAACGGGGCCCCCAGACGCTCCTCGAGGAGCTTCATCTGATAGCTCACCCCGGCCTGGGTCATCGCCAGTTCCTCGGCCGCGCGGCTGAAATTCTCGTGGCGCGCGGCAGCCTCGAAAGCGCGAACGGCCGACAGAGGCGGGATGGGGAGCATGACCAAACTATAAGTACAACTTGCAGGTTACGTCCATCGCTTTGTTGGTGTCCGCCGCAGCAGCGAGTCAAAGAGGCGCTGTCGATCCCGACGAACGAAGGAACTTTCGCCATGTTGAAACTGATGATCGCAGCGGCTCTTATGGCCGCGCTTGCCCCGAATGCCGCGCTCGCCCAGGACAGCGGCACGGGCGACATCCACGTCTCCTATCGCGACCTCGACCTGCGCAACCCGGCCGGCGTGAAGCGGCTCGACCGGCGTATCAACTGGGCAATCGGGGTCGTGTGCCACGATGAGGCCGACACCGACCTGGCGCGCAAGCGCGAGGTCACGCGGTGCCGGGCAGCAAAGCAGGCCGACGTCGCCGCCCAGCGCGCCAGAATCCTGCACTACGCGGGCGGCTATGCCGAACTGGCGGCGACACGCACTGCTCGATAATGCCATGGGGACGCGCGACCCTGCGAAAGGGCTTGCCGCCCGACGCGGGTCGCGCCCCAATGTGCAAGCGGGGCTGATATATAACGACGATCGCGGCGCCGGTCTTGAAAGGCCCGTGCACAGGCGGGCCAGTTCAAATCGGACGCTGCATGGTTTAGCCATCCGCAAGGCCCGACCCCGACAGGAGGAACCCATGCCCACGACAGCAGAAAAGCGCGCCACCTTTCGCGCGCTCCACAGGCAAGGGTTCTTCATCCTTCCCAACGCCTGGGATGGCGGCAGCACGCGCCGCCTGACGGCGCTCGGATTCAAGGCGATCGCCTCGACCAGCGCCGGGGCGGCATGGGCAGCAGGCAGGAATGACGGCGAGCTCAGCCGCGACGAGGTGCTGGAGCATCTTCGCCTGCTCGTGGCGGCGACCGATTTGCCGATCAACGCGGATTTCGAGAACGGCTTCGCCGACGCGCCCGAGGATGTCGCCGTCAATGTCGGGATGGCGATCGATACCGGGGTCTCGGGCATTTCGATCGAGGACTGGTCCGGCACTGCGATGTACGACACCAGCCTTGCGGTCGAGCGCCTGGCAGCTGCCCGTGCCGCGATCGACGCGATCGATCCCGATGTCATGCTGATCGGCCGCAACGAGAATTTCCGCATCCCCGACATGCCCGTTGCGGAAAGCATCAAGCGGGCAATTGCCTATGCCGACGCAGGCGCCGACTGCCTGTTCGTACCCTTCCTTCTCGATCGCGGCGCCATCGCCGAGCTCGTTGCCGCGGTGGCGCCCAAGCCAGTCAACGTGGTCGTGCATCGCTATGATGACAGCATCGCCGGCTATGCGGAGCTCGGCGTTCGGCGCTGCAGCCTTGGGGGGAGTCTTGCGAAAATCGTCTGGGACGCCTTTGATGTGGCGGCGCGGACGGTGAAGGCGTGCGAGCCCTGAGGCGGCGGGCGGCCGAACGGAATCTAGTCATGGTGGCGGGTGCGACTGCCGCTTTATTCACTCCAGATTGGCAGTCTCGTGAAACGCCATCCTGATCCCGGGGGGGTTGCGGATACCGGCCCTCGATATGGTTCGGCACCTCGGTCCCCACTCAGCGGTTCCGATTTTGCAGGATAGCCCTAAGGCCGCATCACCCAGCCGCCATCAATATGGATCACCTGCCCAGTAATCCACGCCCCGGCTTCCGAGCACAGCAGCAGCAGCGCGCCGACCAGTTCGTCCGGCTCGCCGCGCGGGCGCGAGGCGACCGTCATGTTCAGGAACTGCAGGAAGGGCGAATCGTCGGGCACCAGCTGCTTGCCGGCATCCGAGGTGACATTGCCCGGTGCGATGGCGTTGGCGGTGATCCCTTCCTTGCCGAGCTGCTTGGCGAGCGTGGTGGTGAGGCCGACCAGGGCAAGCTTGCCGATGCCGTAGACGCCGATCGCCGGGAAGGCGCCGCCCGAGCTCTGGTTGACGATCCGCCCGCCGCCGCGCGCGTGCATCGCCGGGATCGCCGCCTGGCAGCAGATCAGCGCGCCGGTGAGGTTGACGTTCAGCGTGCGGTTCCATTCGTCGAGCGGCACGTCGGCGAGCTGGCGGTGGCCGAGCTCGGCCATCAGCGCCGCATTGTTGACGAGGATATCGACGCCGCCGAACGCCGCGACGGCAGCGGCGACCATCGCCTGGGCCGAGGCAGGCTCCGTGATGTCGACCCGGACGGCGATCGCCTTGCCGCCGCTGGCGGTGATCTCGGCGGCGACGCCGCGTGCGCCCTCCTCATTGATGTCGGCGACGACGACCGCGGCACCGGCGCCCGCCAGCCCGAGCGCATAGGCCCGGCCGATCGAGTTGCCGCGCCCGCCGGCGCCGGTGACGATCGCCACCTTGCCCACGAGGCTGAACTGCTTGACCGAAAATGTCATTCTGATGCTCCCGAGAGATTCCGGCCGGTGGCGCCGTCAAGAAAGGCGGAGGCTGCCTCGGCCAAAGTTTCAGCGCCGGCATTGCCGGGCAGCGCTGCGCCCAGCAGCTTGACGTCCTTGACCAGCAGGCTCGCGCCGTGGACGAAGGCGGCCGGGCCAGGCAAGCGGGCATAGACCTCGAGGCCGAAGCTGCGGCCGCTGCTCTGCTTGATCAGCGCGGCGAGCGCGGTGCGGTCGACGCCGAGCGCTTCGCCCGCGGCGAGGGCGGCGTGGGCGAGGCCCATATTCGCGGCCATCAGCGCGTTGTTGACGATCTTCGCGCGCTGGCCCGAGCCGGCCGGGCCGAGATGGACGATGGCGCCGCTAAAGCTTTCGAACAGCGGGCGGGCGCGGGCGAAGGCCTCGGACGTGCCGCCGCACATCAATGTCAGCGTGCCGGCGGCGGCTGCCGGGCCGCCGCCGCTGACCGGCGCGTCGAGAAAGTCGATGCCCGCGCCTGCGCAGCGCTCGGCGAGGCGCTCGCAGCTTTCGGGGAGGATGGTCGAATGGATGACGAGCAGGCTGCCGGGGCGCATCGCCGGGAGCAGCTGATCGACGATCGCGGCGACGCCTTCGTCATCGACCACGCAGAGGCAGGCGATATCGACGCGCGCGCCGAGCGCGGCGATGGTGT
The DNA here is from genome assembly GCF_039522915.1 of Sphingomonas oligophenolica. NCBI lineage: Bacteria > Pseudomonadati > Pseudomonadota > Alphaproteobacteria > Sphingomonadales > Sphingomonadaceae > Sphingomonas > Sphingomonas oligophenolica. Next base: position 94,208 of record NZ_BAAAEH010000007.1, on the reverse strand, counting down.
CGGCCGCGGCCGCGCCGGCGGCGACGAACGGGTCGAGCGCCTCAGCGCGGCGGGCCCAGACGCTCAGGGGATAGCCGGCGGCGGCGATGCGATCGGCCATCGGGCCGCCCTGGCTGCCGAGGCCGATAAAGCCGATCGCCGGCTTCGGGGTGTCGGGTGCGCTCATCCCGCGGTGATGCCGGCGTCGATCGAGATGCAGGCGCCGTGATAGCCACGGCCCGATTCCGAGGCGAGATAGGCGACCATGTCTGCGACGTCGTCGACCTCGACCAGGCCGCGCATCGGCGAATAGCGCTTGAGCAGATCGATGTCGCAGCCCTCGGGCGGGCGGAAATTGACGGCGATGTTGGTCATCATGCCGCCCGGCGCGACCGCGTTGATGCGGATCGGCTTGCGGATATATTCCATCGCCATCGCCTTGGTGAGGTTCACCAGGCCGGCCTTGGTGGCGCAATAGGCGGCGGCATAGGCCTCGCCGATAAAGGCAGCCGAGGAGGCGACGTTGACGATCGCGCCGTTCGCTTCGAGCAGATGCGGGATGGCCGCCTGGGACAGAAAGAAGGGGGCCGAGAGGTTGACCGCCATCGTCCTGTGCCATTGCTCGGCGGGCATGTCGGGGGTGTTGGCGAGGTAGATGACGCCGGCGATGTTGCAGAGCGCGTCGAGCCGGCCGAACTGCGCCGCCGCTTGCTCGACCACCGCCTTGCAGGCGGCCGGGTCGGCGAGGTCGGCGGGGAGGAGGAGGGTTTTCGCGCCCTGCGCCCCGAGCAGGTGCCCGGTTTCGGCGAGGGCATCGGGGTTGACGTCGACGATCGCGACGCTTGCGCCGGCGGCGGCGAGCCTGAGGGCGGTTGCGCGGCCGAGGCCCGAGGCGGCGCCGGTGACCAGGGCTGCCTTGCCGTTCATGTCGATATCCATCGTCACCCGTTCCATGGCAGCCCGGCGGCCACCTTCCTGATCATCTCGAAGACGACGCCCTGAATGACCGAGGCCTTTGGCCAGCCGGCATGGACGCCATATTGAAGGACGAATTCCTGCATCTCGTCGGGCGCGCAATTGCCGCTCGCCATCGCTGCGTGGATGTGGCTGCGGATCGGCGTTTCGGCGGCGGATTCGCAGACGCCGACCAGCGTGATCCAGCGGCGCGCGCGCTGGTCGAGCGCAGGGCGGCACCACATTTCGCCGAAGACGAAGTTGCGGATCGCCTCGAGATACGGCGTGGCGGGCGGGCCGCCGGGGAAGGTCATCACGGTCGCGAATTCCTGCGCGCCTTCCTCGCTGCGGACTGCCGGATCCCAGGGCGCGGCGCGGATCGGGGCTGCCTCGGCGGGGGGAAGGCCGAGCTCGGCGGCGACCTGGGTGACGGTGGCGTCGAGCAGGCCGCCCCTGCCCCAGCCGCCATAGACGGCAAGGTGAAGCGCCGCCTCGCGCAGCTCGGCGAGGGTGAGCGCGCCGCTGGCGAGGGCGCCGCGGACATAGGCCTCGAGCTGGGCCGGGGGGCCATGGGTGGCCGCTGCGCCTGACAGCGCGATCAGGAAGCGGGCGCGGCGATCGAGGCCGGGGCGAGCCCAGATTTCGGCGAAGATAAAGTCGCGCCAGCTTTCCTCGAAGGGGGTTGCCGGCGGCTGGAGGGTGCGGCCGGTGACGGCCATCGCGGTTTCGACGCCGCGGGCGGCGCGGTCGGCCGGATCGAGCAAGGTCATGTGGGGGGCTCCTCAGCCTTGCAGGTTCATCCAGATATTCTTGACCTGCTGGAATTCGCGCAGGCCCTCCATGCCGCCGAGGCGGCCATGGCCCGACTGCTTCATGCCGCCGAAGGGCACGCAAGGGGTCATCGCCTCCCCCGATCCGTTCACCTGGACCTGCCCCGCCTGCATCTGCCCGGCGACGCGGTGGGCGCGGGCGAGGTTGCTGGTGTGGATATAGGCTCCGAGGCCGTAATCGCTGTCGTTCGCCAACGCGACGGCTTCCTCCTCGGTGTCGAACGGCGTGACGACAAGGACCGGGCCGAAGATCTCGGTTCGGGCGATCTCGCTCTCGGGGGCGATATCGGCGAGGATGGTGATGGGGAGGAAGGTGCCGGCCTCATGCTCGCCGCCGAGGCGGGCGCCGCCGGTGACGAGGCGGCCACCACCGGCGACGCCGCGATCGACCAGGCCGGAGATGCGGGCAAGCGCGGCTTCGGAGATGACCGGGCCCATGATCGTGTCGGGCGCGAAGGGATCGCCGACCTTGATATGGCCGGCCATTGCGGAAAGCATCTGGACATAGGGCTCGTAGATCGAGCGCTCGACCAGCAGCCGCGTGCCGTTGACGCAGCCCTGCCCGTTCGCGCTGACCGCGCCCGAGAGGCCGCGTTTGGCCGCGCCCTGGAGATCGGCGTCGGCGAAGACGAGCACGGCCGATTTGCCGCCGAGCTCGAGGCCGACGGGCTTGAGCGTTTCAGCCGCGCTGGCGAGGATCTTCCGCGCGGTCGCGCCGCTGCCGATGAACTCGATCTTGTCGATGCCGGGATGCGACACCATCGCAGCGCCGACATCGGCGCCGCCGGTGACGAGATTGACGACGCCGGGCGGAAAGCCGGCCTGGCGGATCAGCTCGACGAGGCGCATCACGCTGTACGGGGCGAGGTCGGGCGCCTTGAGCACGATGCAATTGCCGGCGGCGAGCGCGGGGGCGAGCACCATGGTGGCGGCGAAGAGCGGGCCGTTCCAGGGCACGATGACGCCGATCGTGCCATAGGGCTCATAGGACACATAATCATGCGCCGGGCCGCCCCAGGTGGCGACGGTGCGGCCTCCGATCTTGTCGGCCCAGCCGCCGAAATAGCGGAACTTCTGCGCCGCGTCGGCCGACATATGCGGGCCAGCGAGGATGATCGAGCCGTTCTCGGCGGTGAGCAGCGGGGTCATCGCGCTCGCCTGCTCCTCGATCAGGGCGGCGAGGCGGAACATCAGGTCGCGGCGCTTGTCGCCGGGGAGCGCGCGCCAAGCCGCCTGGGCGGCGCGGGCAGCGACGACGGCACGGTCGACATCGGCGGGGCTCGCCATGCGGAAGCGGCGCGTGACCTGGCCGGTGCCGGGATAGACATGGGCGAGCATCTCGCCGCAGCCCTGGTCTTCGAGCGCATCGCCGATGATTACCGGATAGAGCGGAAGCTGCTCCGCGACCGGGTGCTGGAAGCCCATATGCCTCACTCTCCATGACATGCGGGCGCGATCTTCGCCGAGCCGCCGCGCCCCAATAATGTGCCTATTTATGCTGAGTCAATCGACGCTATTGCGCCTATTGCAAATTAATCGCATAATTATAGGCCTATAATCTGCCAGGAGCCTGAACATGGAGGAGGATCTGCGAAGCGCGCAGCCACGCAACCTGGTTGGGGAAACGGCCAACCGGTTGCGCGATCTCGTCTTCGCCTCGGCGCCTGGCAGCCTTGCCGGCTCACTGAAGGATCTCGCCGCATCGCTCGGCGTCGGCATCGTCACGCTGCAAAAGGCGGCACGGGTGCTCGAGCATGAGGGCCTGCTCGAGGGACGGCGCGGGCCCGGCGGCGGCTATTACGGGACCCGGCCCGACGGCGCTGCGGTGGAGCGGTCGATCGCCGCCTATCTTCGGACCAATCCGAGCTCGTTCGAGGAAGCGCTCGATATCACGTCGCTGCTCTTCAACGAGCTGGTGCCGGCGGCGGCGGGCTGCGGCGATGCGGCGCTGCGCGACGCGCTTCGCGCGCTGGCAGGACAGATCGACGGGTGCGACACCGACGAGGCGCGCGGCGCGTTCGAGAGCGCTTTCCAGGACCTGCTGTTCAGGATGGTCGACCGGCCGCTCTTCAAGCTGCTGACCCTGGTCACGCTCAGGGTCAGCGAGCTCCAGCCGCATCGGCTGCTGCGGCATGACGAGGATGCCGAGCGCCAGTGGAAGCTTGGTCGCCACCGGATCATCGACGCGATCCTGGCGGGAGACCAGCAACTGGCGCGCTTCGAGGCCGACCGGAGCAACCGGCAGGTCGTGCTGGAGCGGCTGCGCGCGCGCCAGGTGGGTGGGGGCTGAGCCCTCAGCGCGCGACCACCGCCACCGCCTCTTCCATCCCGGCGCTCGCCAGCTCGCGCTCGGCCTGGGTGAAGCCGTACTCCGGCACGATTTCGCCCGCACGATCGGCGACGTCGTCCCAGTGAAGCACCAGCTGCTCGCCCGCATCGACCCCGGCGCCGATATAGCGGCCCTGCGAGAGCGTAACGCTCGCGGTGGCGAAATGGCCGGCACCGGCGCAGAGGATCGCGCGGGTCGGAGCGTCTTCGCCGGCCAGCGCGAGCAGCGCCGGGCTGACCAGCGCCGGGTCGAGCAGGCGAAGGCTGTCGTCGGAGAGAACGCCCTGCGTCATCTGGGTCGCCGCGGTGGGGGCGAGGCAGTTGACGCGGATGCCGTATTTCTCGCCCTCGATCGCGAGCGTCTGCATCAGGCCGACCAGCGCCATCTTGGCGGCGCCGTAATTCGCCTGGCCGAAATTGCCGTACAGGCCCGAGGAGGAAGTGGTCATCACGATGCGGCCATAGGCCTGCGCGCGCATGACGTCCCACACCGCCTTGCTGCAGATCGCGGCGCCCATCAGGTGGACATCGACCACCAGGCGGAAATCGTCGATGCTCATCTTGGCGAAGCTCTTGTCGCGCAGGATGCCGGCATTGTTGACCAGGATGTCGATGCGGCCCCAGCCGGCGAGGATCTCGGCGACCATGGCGCCGACAGCGGTCTCGTCAGTCACCGAGGCGGCAATGGCGATCGCCTCGCCGCCGGTGGCGGTGATCTCGGCGGCGACGGCGCTTGCTGCTTCCGGGGAGACGTCGTTGACCACGACGCGGGCACCGTGACCCGCGAGGTAGAGCGCATGCGCGCGGCCCAGGCCGCCCCCGGCGCCGGTGACGATCGCTACCTTACCCTTGACTGACATCCGCCCTCTCCCTTGCGATTCGATCCCCGTCGCTTAGCGGGATCGCTATTCACTCTCAAGGTAGCGAATGATTATGGCGGGTGGCAAGGGGCGCGCAATTTGGGGGCGCGCTGAACCTCGCAATCGGCTCGTCACCCCGGACTCGTCCTGGGGTCCACCGTGCCTCAAACCAGAGGGCGATCCGTTCGCAGAACCATGGATGCCGGAACAAATCCGGCATGGCGGTGGGGACTCAGCGGCAGATCGCGAGGAACCCGGCGGCCAGGAAGGGCGCCATATATTGCTTCACCGAGACGAAATCGTCCGAGCGGCTGATGCCGCCCGAGAGCTTGTCGATGCGGCCGGTGCGCGCGAGGGTGAGCATCAGGGCACCGGTAACGAAGTGATAGCCCCAGAAGATCTTCTGCTCGTCGCAATCGGGCAGCGCCTTTTTGAGCAGGCCGATCAGGCGCAGCACGACCGGGTCGAAATGGGTATCCATCAGCTCGGCGCCCCATTCGGGGGTATTGGCAACCTGCGCGGTGAGCTGGGCATAGTTCTTCCAGCCCTCGCCGCCCTCGATATAGAGATCGAGATCGGTATCGAGGAAGGTGTGGAGCGCGCCCTCGACGGTCGGCTTGCCGCCACAGGCCGCCTCATATTCGTCGAGCGCCTTCATGCGGCGTTCGATGGTCACGGCGGCGCGGCGCGAGAAGACGGCGTCGAACAGGGCCTTCTTGTCAGCGAAATAATAATTGAGCAGCGTGTGATGGACGCCGACGCGCTTCGCGACTTCCTTCAGCGTCACGCCGTGCAGGCCATGCTGCGCGAAGAGCAACTCGGCCGTGTCGAGGATGAGTTCCATCGTCTCGGCGCGCTGCTCGGCCTTGCGGGTCTTCGGTGCCGGTTTTGCATTTTGTGTCACAAGTCTGTCCTTCAAGCCTGACGGGCCTAGCGTCAAGCCGTGATGCCCCCTCTTTGGCATAATATTCACGCGCGAGAGAGTGTGCATTGACAGGCTGGCGGCTTTCCCCGCATGATGCCCGCCAACAAGGATGCGGCCGCCACGGGGCACGCATGAACAGAGAGGACGCGTGTGGGTATGTTGAGCACGGGCGCCGCGCCTCCCGAGACTGCCCCGATCGAGATCAGGCCGCGGGTTACGGCACTACGCGGCGGGATCGTCCTCTTCACCCTCACCTTCGTCTATGTCCTGAACTTCCTCGACCGCCAGCTGCTCGGCATTCTCGCCAAGCCGATCCAGGATTCGCTTCACATCACCGACGGGCAGCTCGGGCTGATCGGCGGGCTGTATTTCGCTGCCTTTTACTGCTTCATCGCGGTTCCGGTCGGCTGGTTTGCCGACCGCACCGACCGGGTGAGCGTCGTGTCGCTCGCCTGCGCGATCTGGAGCGGGGCGACGATGTGCTGCGGCTTCGCCGCGACCTATCCGCAGCTCGTCGCCGCGCGGATGGTGGTGGGATTCGGCGAGGCGGGCGGGGTGCCGCCTTCCTATGCGATCATCACCGACACCTTTCCGCCCGGGAAGCGTGCCACCGCGCTCGGCATCTACAATCTCGGGCCGCCGATCGGGGCGGCGATCGGCATTGCGTTCGGGGCATCGATCGCGGCTGCGTTCAACTGGCGGGTTGCGTTCATCGCGATCGGCAGCATCGGCATCTTCACCGCAGTGATCGTGCGGCTGGTGGTGCGCGAGCCGGCGCGCGGGGCGCTCGACCCGGCCGCCCTGCCCGGCGACCTCGGCAAGCCGCCTTTCTGGGGGACGGTCGGCAGTTTCTTCTCGAACCCGGTGCTGCTGCTCGCCTCGATCGGCAGCGGCGCGACCCAGTTCGTGACCTACGGCCTCGGCAATTTCGCCGTGCTGTTCCTGATGCGCGAGAAGGGCATGACCCTCACCGAGATCGCGGTCTATTATGCAATCGTCGTCGGCGTCGGGATGGGCGCGGGGATGGTCGTCTCGGGGCGGGTGATCGACCGGCTGACACGGACGTCGCGCGCGGCGTACGCGATCGCGCCCGCCGCATCGCTGGCGATCGCCCTGCCCTTCTATATCGCCTTTGTGTGGGCGCCGGGCTGGCCGTTTGCCCTGGTGTTGCTGACGGTCGTGAATTTCTTCAACTATTTCTATCTCTCTTCCTCGGTGGCGCTGGTGCAGGAGGAAGTGCGGCCCGACCAGCGGGTGCTGTCGGGCGCGCTGCTGCTGCTGGTGATGAACTTCATCGGGCTCGGGCTCGGGCCGACCTATGTCGGCGCTGCGAGCGACTATTTCAAAGCGCATGGCTCGGCCCATTCGCTCCAGGTCGCGCTCTATACGCTCGCGCCCATCTATCTGATCGCAATCTTCTTCTTCCTGTGGCTGGCCCGCGTGCTCGGCCGCACAACCGGAAAGGCAGCTGCATGAGTTCGCTTCACCGTCTGATGGCCGTCTGCTGTCTCGCGCTCGCCGGGCCGGTGGCGGCGCAATCGGCCGACCCGGTGGTCGACGCGCCTTCCGGGGCGGTGAAGGGACAGGCGGACGGCGACATCAGGGTGTTCAAGGGCATTCCCTATGCAGTGCCGCCGGTGCAGGGGATGCGCTGGCGGCCGCCGGCGCCGCTGCAGCGCTGGCAGGGCGTGCGGACCGCGACTGCCTTCGGGCCGGCATGCGTGCAGCCGCAGGGCAGCAAGCTTTCGTCGATCTATTCGGGCGACCCGATGCCGGTGAGCGAGGATTGCCTGACACTCAACATCTGGGCGCCGGCCAATGCGAAGAATGCGCCCGTATTCTTCTGGATCCATGGCGGCGCGCTGGTCGGCGGATCGAGCCGCGAGGCGACCTATGACGGCAAGCGGATGGCCGAGCGCGGGGTGATCGTGGTGTCGATCAATTACCGGCTGGGGGTGCTCGGGTGGCTGGCGCATCCCGGGCTGAGCGCTGAATCGCCGCAGCATGTTTCGGGCAATTACGGGCTGCTCGACCAGATCGCCGCGCTTCAGTGGGTGCGGCACAATATCGCGGCGTTCGGCGGCGACCCAGCGAAGGTGACGATCGCCGGGGAATCCGCGGGCGGGCTGAGCGTGATGTACCTGCTCGAGTCTCCGCTGGCGCGGGGGCTCTATTCGAAGGCGATCGCCGAGAGCGGGTACATGATCTCGATGCCCGAGCTGAAAAAGGCGGTCTATGGCGCGCCGTCCGGCGAAGGCGCGGGGCAGATGCTCGCGGGAGCGCTGCAGGCGCCGGATATCGCGACGCTCAGGGGGATGGACGCGCAGACCCTGACCAACTCGGCGGCCGCGATGGGCTTCGGGCCATGGGGCGTGGTCGATGGCGTGGTGCTGAAGGAGCAGATGGTCTCGGCGTTCGACGCCGGCAGGCAGGCGCCGGTGCCGCTGCTGATCGGCTTCAACCAGGGCGAGATCAGATCCCTGACCGTGCTCGCGCCCAAGGCGCCGGCGACCGCCGCCGAGTATGAACAAGGCATCCGCAGTCGCTATGGCGACCTCGCCGAGGCGTTCCTGCGGCTCTATCCGACCGCCGATTACAAGGAGAGCATTCTCGCGACGACGCGCGACGGGCTCTATGGCTGGACCGCCGAGCGGATGGCGCGCAAGCAGACGGCGATCGGCCAGCCGGCCTATCTCTATCTGTTCGACCATGGCTATCCAGCTGCCGATAGCGCCGGGCTTCACGCCTTTCATGCAAGCGAGCTGCCCTTCGTGTTCGGCACCTTCGACGGGACGCCACCGCGCTGGCCCAAGGTGCCCGATACGGCGCCCGAGCGGGCATTGTCCGATGCGATGCTCGATTACTGGGCCAGCTTCGCGCGGGACGGCCAGCCGGTCGCGGCGGCCGCGCCCGCCTGGCCCGCTTACGGGTCGGCCGGGGCCTATATGCACTTCACTGATACGCCGCATCCCGAGACGGGGCTGATGCCGGGCATGTATGCGCTGAACGAAGCAGTGATGTGCCGGAAAAAGGGTACGGGCAAGATTGCGTGGAACTGGAATGTGGGCCTTGCGTCGCCCAAGCTTCCAGCGAAGGGCGACGCTTGCCCGTGAGGGGGGGGCGGGCGGCCGGAAGGTCGCCCGCTTTCTGGCCGGTGCCGTGATGAGCTCGATTCAGCAGCGTTCTGCCAGGGCCATTTGTCACAGGCTCTCCCGGATTTGAATCGGCGCTGAATCCCCCTCCCACTTTGCGGGAGGGGGATTGTGATCAGCCTCCCTACCGCGCCACCCGATCGGCCGCGATCTTGCCGTCGGCATAGTCAGCGCGGAGGCGGTTCTTGTCGATCTTGCCCGAGGCGGCGAGCGGCATCGTGGCGACTTCAACGACCTGATCGGGAATCCACCAGTCAGCGACCTTGCCGCGGAGCAGGCGGATCAGCGCGCCGGGATCCTGCGTACCCTGAGTCTCGACGATCAGCACCGGGCGCTCGCCCCATTTGACGTCGGGCCGGCCGATCACCGCGACATGGCGGACCGACGGATGGGTTCCGACGATCGCCTCGATCTCGGTCGGGTTGATCCATTCGCCGCCCGACTTGATCAGGTCCTTGGCGCGCCCGCAGATGGTGAGGTTGCCGTCAGCGTCGATCATGGCGAGATCGCCGGTGTCGAAATAACCTTCGGCATCGAGCGCGTCGGCATCGGCACGGAAATAGCGATCGAGCACGCTCGAGCCCCTGACCTTGAGATGGCCGAGAATGTCGCGCTGCGGGACCAGCGTGTTGCCTTCGGCATCAGTGAGCTTGAGATCGACGCCCATTGGCGGCCGGCCTGAGGCGCGGCGCTGACCGGGCATGGCACTGGGCGGGGCGATGGTGCCAATCGGCGACAATTCAGTCATGCCCCAGCTGGTCTGCACATAGGCGCCGAGGCGCTCCTCCATGCGGCGGATCAGCGCGTCGGGGCAGCTCGAGCCGCCGATCAGGACTCGCTGGAGCGCGGGCAAGGTACCGCCAGTCGCTTCGAGATGATCGACAAGGCCGAGCCAGATCGTCTGGACGCCGACCGCGACCGTGACGCCCTCGTCGCGCATCAGGCGGGCGAGGCTGGCGCCGTCCATATGCCGTCCGGGAAGGACGAGCCTTGTGCCGGCCGCGGGTGCCGCGAAGGGGAGGCCCCAGCCATTGGCATGGAACATCGGCACGCCGAGCAGCAGCACATCCTCGGCCGTAAGAGCGACTGCATCGGCCTGCATCGCCCGCAGCGTGTGCAGATAATTGGAGCGGTGGGTGTAGACCACGCCCTTGGGCGCGCCGGTGGTGCCCGAGGTGTAGCAGAGGCCGGCGGGGACATTCTCGTCGAACGCGCCCCAGGCAGCAGGGGCGCCGTGCGCCGCGAGCAGCGCGTCGAAGGTCCAGAGGCGCGCGGGGTGCGGCGCGAGGTCGGCCATGTCAGTCCATGGCGCGTCGATCACCACGACATGCTCGAGCGTCGGGCAGAGCGGCGCGAGCTCGGCGACGATCGGCATGAGATCGGCCGCGACGACCAGCATGCGGTTTTCGGCTTCGTTGATCATCGTCGCGAGGTGCGCGACGGTGAGGCGCGGGTTGAGCGTATGGCAGACCAGCCCGACGCCCATCGCGGCATAATAGAATTCGAGATGGTGCCGGGTATTCCAGGCAAGCGTGCCCACGCGGTCGCCCAGCTTCAGCCCGAGCGCGGTCAGTGCGCCGGACATGAGGTTGCTGCGCTCGCGCAATGCCGCATAGCTCACCCGGCCGCAGACACGACCAGCGTCGGCTTCGACGACCTGGCGGTCAGCGAACCATTTGGCAGCATGATCGAGGAATTTGTCTACCGTCAGGCCGTAGGGTTGCATGACGCCTTCGCGGCTGGAGGGAGAAAAAAGGCCGGCCGCCGCCCCTTGCCCGGGACGCCGACCGGCCAGCAGGAGGATCAGAAGACTTTCAGAACCTTGACACCATATTGGCGCGGCGGCCCGGCGAAGTAGAGGCCGGAGTTGAGCGCGCCGACATAATGCTGGTTGGTCAGGTTCGTCGCGTAGCCGGTGATGGTGTAGGTACCATGCTGCCATGCGAGCTGCGCGGCCAGGATGTTGCGAACGCCCAGAAGATCGCCCTGCGACTTGTTTTCGAACAAGGTCGCCCATTGGTTGCCGATATGCCCGAAGTTCGCACGCGGGGTGATCGTGTCCCCGTTTCCGAGCTTGAAGTCATATTGCGCGCCGACGTTGAAGGTGACGTTGGGCGCATAAGTCTGGCGGCGGCCGTTGAGGTTGATACAGGTGGTGCTTACCGGACCGGTGAGCGGATCACATGCGGTCGTGGTCGCCACGCGCGGGTCGCTTGCGTAGAAGGTGCCCAACGCACTGTGCAGAATGTTCACGCCGGCATCGAACGAGAAGCCGCCGAGGTGGAACTCGGCCTCAGCCTCACCGCCGTAAATCTTGGTGCTGTGCGGCACGTTGAGCTCGATCCCGAAGGTCGGGAAGGTCGGATAGCCGATGATGACCTGGAAGTTTTTGTAATCATTGTAGAAGCCGGTCACCGTCGTGCGGATCTTGCCGCCGGCGAAATTACCCTTCCAGCCGCCCTCGAAGGAAGTGATCGTCTCGGGCTTGAACGGGACAGGCAGGCCGAGGCCAACCGGCACGTTCAGGCCACCGGGGCGAAAACCCGTCGCGACAAAGGCATAGAGATACTGATCCGGGGTGGCCTTCCAGCCGAGCGACACCTTGTAGGAGAAATTGTCGGTCTTGGCGGTCTGATCGTCCCGGATATAGGCAGTATATTGCAGCACATCGACATGGTTGGTTGTCCGGCTCGACGTGTAGCGACCGCCCACATCGAGCTTCAGGTTCGGCGTGATGGCGAAGCCCAGCTGACCGAACACGGCAAGCGAGCGCGTCGGATTGGTGCCCTGCAGCTTGTATTGAAATGCCGGAATGCCGAGAGGGTATGGAGAGCTGGGCGTGTCGATCACGAACTGGTAGGGCGAGAGGAACGTATAGTCGTTCCACACCCCGAATGCGCCGAGCAGCCAGGTGAACCGCTGGTTGTCAGGTGAAATGAGGTTGAATTCCTGGGTGATCTGGCGCTCGTCGACACTGTCGAAAAAGGTCCAGTTCCTGATGGGCGCTACGTTGGAGGCCGTACCGTCCAGATCGGCCAGATACATGGTATTGGCCTTCTGGTAGCTCGTCACCGAACGGAACTTGATGCCGCCATCGAACTGATAGTCGATCTTGAGGATCGAGCGGACGAACTTGTCGCGCGCCGCGGCGGGCGAATTCTGGGTGATGTCGAAAAGGTCGCGATAGTTCGGGTTGGGCGTGGTCGTGCCCGGCAGATATTTGGGGAAATTGCCCTGCGGGCTTGCCGGATAGGCGCCGTAATCGAGATAGCCGAGATCAGTCTTCGACAGGATCGAGAAATTGTCGGTCGGCTTCCACAGGAAGCTGATGCGTCCGGCGACCTCGTGCAGATCATTGTTGCCATAGTGATAGGGATAGCCGTTCGGGCCGGTGATGTTGTAGAAGCCGTCGCGGCGCTCGCCGTAAAAGGCGACACGGGCCGCGAAGGTGTCGCTGACCGGGATGTTGACCGAGCCCTGGCCGCCGAAATCATTATAATTGCCGTAATTGGCGTTGATATAGCCGTGCGTGCCGCCGCCGATGATCGGATCATTGGTGTTGACGAACACGGCGCCGCCGGTTGCGTTCTGGCCGACGATGGTGCCCTGCGGGCCGCGCAGCACCTGGATGTTGGCGACGTCATAATAGGGCTCGCCCTGGACATAGCCAGGGAAGGTCGGAACGCCGTCGCGATAGGTGATCACGCCGGTCGTGGTCTGGGTGTTGTGCTCGGCCTTGCCGATGCCGCGGACGTTGAAATCATTGCCCTGGCCGAAATTGTTGACCGTCACGCTGGGCATTGCGAACTGAAGCGCGTCGACATTGACGACGCCCTTGTTGGCGAGATCGGCGCCGGTGAGGACCGAGCCCGAGACGGCCGTGGTCATCAGATTCTCGGTGCGGCGCTGGGCCGTGACGATGATGTCCCTGGTGGTGTCGGCCGAGCTGTCGTTGCTCGTGTTGTCGGCCTGCGCCGCCGGCGGCGTCGTCTGCGCTGCGGCAGTGCCGCCAAAGCCGAATGCCAGCGCGGATGCGCTCAGCAGATATGCATAGCCCTTCATAAGGCCTCCCCGTGCCAGATTCCCAACGCGCTCTCCGGCGCGACACCGTCCAGATGCATCAAACAGGCGTGAGGTTCAATCCTAATTCTCAACAGAGTGAACATTATTGGATGGTGATGATTGGCGGTCACAAAGCGGCAGGATGGCTGATGCCGGCCGGTCGACGCGGCCGGCCCGGCGCCCCGTGCCAGACGAGCGGCGATTGCCGCGGATTGCAGACCCGAACCCATGGGGCCAGGTCGCTAACCGAGATGCGCAGGAGGTTGAATCGCGCTTGCGGGGAGCGCGGATTTTTCCGCTGTTCCCCGCTGTTAATCAGCATTTTTTATTTTCGCCGCTGTTATGTTGGATTTCCCAGCCGATTTTCTCAAGCATTATCAACAGCATGTCGGCGATCCCGCTGTTATTGAATAACAGCGGCGGAACAGCGGGGAAAACAGCGGCGAACAGCGGCGGTATCAGCGGCGGTATCAGCGGGGCCGCCGGAATAACAGCGGCGCCCTGTCAGCGGGCAGAAAGACGGCCATGTCAAAGAGCAGCGCGAAGCCGAACCAGCCTCGCGCCTCGTTCTCTTCCACGAGGCCCGCAAAAATTGAATCGACCCCGCCATTCCCCGATCCGTTCGGCCGGCCGCGTGACCGTGAAATCGGCTTCGTTGTCACAGTCCTCGGCGAGGAGGATGCTCATCGGCGGCGTGCGGTTGAGCGACCCCGCGGGCATATCGCGGGCGGGGTCGCCAAGCGCGGGAGATAGAGGGAGGCCACTACGGGCGCATTCGTTTGGCAGCGATTTTCACCTCGCGCCAGCCAGGAACCAGCCGGTGAACATGCGCCTTGGCCCGCCGGCTGTAATCGGCCACACCCGGTGCTCGAGTTCGTCGGACACATCAAAGATCAGGACCGAGCCAGGCACTTCGTGTCGATGTCGCGCGAGAAGCTGCCGCGTCTTCTTGAAACGGAGCTCGAACAGGCCGCCTTCGTACGCATTCTCACTCAGGTTTATCGTGATCGCGAGCCGCCGCGTCGGATCTTCCGGAAGATCGTCATGCCAGCCGAGACGGTGCACTGCACCAGGCGCGATTTGCGTCACGCGTCCAAAGGTAGAGCGCAGCGATTCACATCCTGTCGCCCTTTCGAGCCAGCGCAGCAAGTCAGGTCGCTTCAAGGCCAGAGCAAGGGCGTCGCCTGCTATCCCGGGGGTTTCGCGCTGGCGCTGGGCTATGTCTGTTGCGGTGTCGGCGACGAATTGCGCACGGCTGCACAGCTTCAACAACTGATTGAAGAAGGCAGTGTCGATCATGTCCGAAAAGGCGATGGCGCGATGGCGCTCGAAGCTCTCGGCGAAATCCGCCGGATCGCCGCGTATTTCGGTGCGCTGCAACCCCACCACGATGGGTGAAGGAATGCCGATTAGTCGATCCGGCTTTGGCATGCTCTCGGCGGATTCCGGGAGGGAGTGAGGGAGCGGAGTCATTGCTGCCCACCTTAAGCGCCTACTCCGTTCACGGAAAGTCCAGATGGGACCACCAGCACGCTGATATTCGCTATGGCAACCGCGACGGCAGCGCCTGTGTCGAGAGTTCGGTTGGGAGGGCTTGAACGACGCCGACCAGGCATCGAGGCTCGGCTGGGCAGCTCTCGGGCCGCCTCCTCATCCACAACACCGACGATTCAGGTTTCACCGCCGAGCCCGAATGATTTCTTCAACGGCCCGCAAGGCAAGATTCCCGGACCCTGGAAGATCGGTCGGTCAATATCCCTCCGAACTGGTTCAATCGTCGACTAGTTTATTGTTTGGTGGGACACGACTTGCTTAAGCTGGTATTGCGAAAATTGGAGCTGCACGAGCTGCAGGCGGGGAGGCTGCCATGATTTTTAGAAATGGTCTTAAGCATGTGATGAGGGGGCCACTCGCAGCGTCAAATTATCGTATCAAAAACTATGAGGACATGCTTGCGAAATACGGGTCTGACCGCGCAATTCAAGCCGCGGCAGGACGAACAAATCGAGGCGTCAATACCGTTGGTGGAACAATGGCAGCCGGCGGCGGCGTAGGACTGGCAAGCGGATGCGGTTGCCACTGATGGGAAAAGCCAGATACATACTAACTTGGGCGGCAATATCTTTGCTACTTGGTGGCGTAGGAAAATACTTGCTTGGGGTAAATTTCTGGCATTCTTCGCTGATAGCCGCTGCCGCACTCCTAGCGAACGGCATTATCGCGCAGCGGGAGGACGCGGAATGATTGGAACGGTGTTGTCTCAAGTGCGGGCGAGAGCAGCTTTCTCGGCGAAGCATTTGACGAGGCGATGAACTACCCCGTCAGCCGCAAGGCCGAGAGTGTCCGCCGCCCTGTTGGGAGTGGCTGGCCCACATGGGGGCCCGCACTGGCCTGACCCTCGCGCTGCGAAAGCGTGGGCCGGTGCCAAAGGAGAGATAGCGATACAACGATGACGGGTACAAGAAATCTCTTTATTCTATATCTGCGTCCATGCGCATCGGTAGCGAGCTGAAGTTACCGGGGATTATTCCTGGCCGAAACCCCGCTAACAGGTCATCATGATTACGCTGATGATATCGGACCAGGCATCTTCCCCGGCGATCCTTGCCGGCGTCACCTGGGCGCGGGACGCCTTGCTCGGCACGGTCGCCACCTCGGTCGCGGTGATCTGCGTCGCCGGCGTGGGATATGAAATCCTGAAGGGCCGCGTGCCGGCGCGCCGCCTGGCGACCGTCATCATCGGCTGCTTCATCCTGTTCGGTGCGTCGGACATCGCGACCGCGCTGAGCGCGCTGGCGGCGCGGGGATCGTCATCCGATCAGATCGATCGCGAACCGCCCGCCCCTGTCTTCACCGTGCCGCCGCGAACGACGCTGAAGACCGCACCGGATCCTTTCGATCCCTATGCGGGGGCGTCGGTTCCGACCGATCAATAATCAGGGATTCAGTTCGCGCACCCCGGGCTGCATTTTTCCGACCATTGCCCTGATCGTCACCGCCCTGGGCGGGCCTCAGTCCCCCTCCCCCGCCTGATCGATTTTCCTGTTCGCTCTGACCGACTTTAATCGTTTCCCTGACAGCTCCCCATCGGCCTAGTCTCCGCGCCAAGAGTTCAACCACGAGAGGATGACCGACATGGACGCAAAGACGAGCGGCGATCCGCTGAGCTGCCCGATGAAGGACCCGGCCGCACTGCGGTCTCTCCTCGGCCGGACCAACCGCGACTGGTGGCCCAACCAGCTTTCGCTCGAGATCCTCCAGCAGAACGGCCTGTCGGGAAACCCGATGGGCGACGATTTCGACTATGCGGCCGAGTTCAAGTCGCTCGACTATGATGCGGTCAAGCGCGACCTCACCGCGCTGATGACCGACAGCCAGCCCTGGTGGCCGGCCGATTACGGGCATTACGGCCCCTTCTTCATCCGCATGGCCTGGCACAGCGCCGGCACCTATCGCACCGGAGACGGGCGCGGTGGTGCCTCTTCGGGCTCGCAGCGGTTCGCGCCGCTCAACAGCTGGCCGGACAATGCCAATCTCGACAAGGCGCGCCGGCTGCTCTGGCCGGTGAAGCAGAAATATGGCCGCAAGCTGAGCTGGGCGGACCTGCTGATCCTCGCCGGCAATGTCGCGATCGAATCGATGGGCGGCCCGGTGTTCGGCTTCGGCGGCGGCCGCGAGGACGTGTTCGAGCCCGAAAAGGACGTTTACTGGGGCACCGAGGAGCAGTGGGTCGGCCATCCCGAGAACCAGACCCGAATCCAGCCCGAGCGCGAGATGGTGCTGGAAAGCCCGCTCGCCGCGATCCAGATGGGCCTGATCTACGTCAACCCCGAAGGCCCGGGCGGCAACCCCGATCCGCTCCTGTCGGGCCGCGACATCCGCGAGACCTTCCTGCGCATGGGGATGAACGACGAGGAGACCGTCGCGCTGGTCGCGGGCGGCCATACCTTCGGCAAATGCCACGGTGCGGGCGACGCGTCCAAGGTCGGGGCCGAACCCGAAGGCGCCGACATCGCGCAGCAGGGGCTGGGCTGGCTGAGCAGCCATGAATCGGGGATGGGCGACCACACCATCACCAGCGGCCTCGAAGGCCCCTGGACGGCGACGCCGATCACGTGGAGCATGAACTATTTCCACATGCTGCTCGATTATGAATATGAACTGGTGCGGAGCCCGGCGGGCGCCAAGCAGTGGCAGCCGATCAACCAGAAGCCCGAGGACATGGCCCCCGGCGCGCACAGCCCCGAGCGGCGGGTGCCGACGATGATGACCACCGCCGACCTGGCGATGAAGGTCGACCCGAAATACCGGGAGATTTCGGAGCGTTTCCGCGGCGACCCCGATCATTTCGCCGACGCCTTTGCCCGCGCCTGGTTCAAATTGTGCCACCGCGACATGGGGCCCAAGGCGCGCTACCTCGGCCCGGAAGTGCCGGCCGAGGACCTGATCTGGCAGGACCCGATCCCCAAGGCCGATTATGCGCCGATCGACAGCGGCGATGTCGCCGCGCTGAAGGCGAAGATCCTCGGATCGGGGCTGAGCGTCTCCGAGCTGGTGTCGACCGCCTGGGCCTCGGCCGCGACCTATCGCGGATCGGACCATCGCGGCGGGGCGAATGGCGGGCGCATCCGGCTTGCGCCGCAAAAGGACTGGGACGTCAACGAGCCGGCGAAGCTGGCCCGGGTGCTGGCTGTCTATGAAGGCATCAAGCGCGACTTCGACGCCGCCGGCGGCAAGAAGGTCAGCATCGCCGACCTGATCGTGCTGGGCGGTTCGGCCGCGGTCGAGAAGGCGGCGAAGGATGCCGGCAAGCCAATCGAGGTGCCCTTCACTCCCGGCCGCACCGATGCGAGCGCAGAGCAGACCGACGTCGCGAACTTCGAGGTGCTCGAGCCGAAGGCGGACGGGTTCCGCAACTATCTCCAGGTGCGCTTCAGCGTGCCGACCGAGGAGTTGCTGCTCGATCGCGCGCAGCTGCTTGGGTTGAGCGCGCCCGAGATGACCGTGCTGGTCGGCGGGCTTCGCGTGCTGGGCGCCAATCATGGCGGATCGACGCATGGCGTGTTCACTGACCGGCCCGGGCAGCTGACCAACGACTTCTTCGTCAACCTGCTCGACATGGGCAGGGCGTGGAAGGAAGTCGACGAGGCCGGCGACGAGGAGTTCGTCGGCACCTGCCGGCGCAGCAACGAGCAGAAATGGACGGCGACGCGCACCGACCTGGTGTTCGGCTCGAACGCCCAGCTGCGCGCCGTGGCCGAGGTCTATGCGGCAAACGATGCGGGCGACAAGTTCGTCAGGGATTTCGTCGCCGCCTGGACGAAGGTGATGAACGCCGACCGGTTCGACCTGCGCGGCTAGGGTCCGCCCTCCCGGGCGGATGTGCTGAAAAGGCCGCCGGCGCTCTTCGCGTCGGCGGCCCTTTTTGTCGCGTTCGGCTTGCGGCGCGTCCCATCGATTTGCCGAAATACGCGGTTTTTTGGCCTTCCGCGCGCGCCGGGGACGGCGTAACCTTGTCTCATGCGCAAACACCTCCTCATCATCCTCGGCATCTTCATCGTCGCAGCGGCGGGCATCTGGCTCTGGATCAGCCAGCCTGACGAGGCGCATCTGGCGGTCAATGCCGTTACCGGCGCGCGGCCGCAGATCACGCCACCGCGGCCGCAGAATTTCCCGACGATCAGGATCGCCGAAGCGGTCGGCTGGCCGCAGGGCGCCGCGCCGACACCGGCCGCCGGGCTGACCGTGACGGCATTTGCGCGCGGGCTCGATCATCCGCGCTGGCTCTACCGGCTGCCCAACGGCGATGTGCTGGTGGCGGAAACCAATTCGCCGCCGCGCGAAGGGGGCGGCATCACCGGCCTGGTGATGAACCACCTGATGGACAAGGGCGGCGCCGGCGGGCCCTCCCCCAACCGGATCATACTGCTGCGCGATCTCGACGGCGACGGCATGGCCGAGACCAGGACCGTGCTGCTCTCGGGACTGAACTCGCCCTTTGGCATGGCGCTGATGGGGGGCTGGCTTTATATCGGCGATACCGATGCGCTGGTCCGGGTGCCCTACAAGGAAGGCGATACACGGATCACCGCCAAGCCCGAGACGGTGGTGAAGCTGAGCCCGGGCGGCTTCCACTGGGCGCGCAACGTGATCGCCGCGCCCGACGGCAAGACGCTGTTCGTGACGGTCGGCTCGTCCACCAACATCGCCGAGAACGGCATCGACGCCGAGAAATTCCGCGCCAACATCCTCCAGGTCTATCCCGACGCGAAGACCTTCCGGATCTACGCCGCCGGCTTACGCAACCCCAACGGCCTGGCCTATGAGCCGCATTCGAAAGAGCTCTGGGTGACGGTCAACGAGCGCGACATGCTCGGCTCCGACCTCGCGCCCGATTATATGAGCCAGATCGAGCTGGGCGACAATTTCGGCTGGCCCTGGTATTATTGGGGCGGCTATCCGGACAAGCGCGTCGAGCCGGCCAATCCCGATCTGCAGCAATATTCGAAGCGGCCCGACTATGCGCTCGGGCCTCATGTCGCGGCACTCGGCATCGCCTTTGCCGGGGATGCGAAGCTGGGCGCGACCTTTGCCAATGGCGCCTTTATCGGCGAGCATGGATCGTGGAATCGGGTGCCGGTATCGGGCTACAAGGTCGTCTATGTACCGTTTGGGGACAATGGCTTTCCCGTCAAGGGCGCGAAACCGGTCGATGTGCTGACCGGGTTCCTCAATGCGAAGGGCCAGGCCCAGGGACGGCCGGTCGGGGTGATCACCGACAAGACGGGCGCGTTGCTGGTCGCCGACGATGTCGGCAATGTGATCTGGCGGGTGAGCGCCGGAAAATAAGAAAAAGAGAATAAGAAGAGAGGTCGGGCCGCGGCTTTGCTCCCCCCGAAGCACCCGCAGCCCGCGCCGGCGCGGCGGCTTCCGCCAGCGCCTGCTCCCCCTCTTCGCGACCGGGGGGCAGGCGCGCTGGTCGCGCCAATCCGGTCTCTCCCCCGATAGCGCTATAGCTTTTGCCAAGCTACTTGATAGTTTACGATAAATGCGGCGTTACCCATATCGGGTAGCAGGGGCCAACCCGGCCTTATCCGTCCAGGCGGGGCACTGAATGAGCGATCGGGTTGTGAGCAATCCCGCCAAGATGGCCGAAAACTGGCGCGTCGCGATGTCGGCGCTGACCAATTTGTTTCTGACGACTCACCATACCCTGGCCGGTGCTGCGTCCGTCGGCCCGACCGAGTTGCTGATCTACCTGACCGTCTCTGTCGCCAATGTGCAGAAACTGATGCGCGAGCGGTGCATTCCGGCAGGCTTTGCCGCAACCGAGATATTGCCGCGCGAATGGGTCGTGCCGATCTCGCGCAACGCGATCGCGACCGCGAGCGGACTCCCCCGAGAAACGGTGCGCCGCCAGGTCGCCCAGATGATCGAGAGCGGGCTGCTGATCGAGGATCCGCGCGGCGGCGTGACCGTGCCGATCGGCGTCATCAAGAATCGCGGGCTCGAGCCTTTGCTCGAGACGCTGCTCACCGATTTCGCGCGATCGGCGGAATTGCTGCTGCGGATCGGGGTGATCGAGATCCGGAAGGATTAACGGCTCTATTTGAGCAGCGACGGTCCGTCCTTGGCGAGCTTCGCGCGGATCTTGTCGGCGAAAAGCGCCAGGAAGGGCGGGAGATCGATCACGGCATGGACCCGATCGTCGAACAGATCGAGCCGGCTGGCGACGCGCTGGCCCATCGCGGTCACGGTGAAATGCAGCGTGTCGCCTTCCCAGCGATGCTCGGCGACGGCGCCGCCCGGGAACATCGCGGCGATCTTGCCGACTCCCTTGTCGAGGCGTGCGCGCACTGCCTCGCGGCCATGTTTGTGCGGGATATCGACGGTGATCGGCTGGCTCATGGCGAGGTCCTTATGTCGCGAAGAGCATCGCGTCATCAGCAAACGCCTTGAACTCGAGGGCGTTGCCGGAGGGGTCGAGAAAGAACATCGTCGCCTGCTCGCCGGGCTGGCCGCGAAAGCGGATATGCGGCTCGATGCCGAAGCTGACGCCGGCCGCGCTCACCCGCGCGGCGAGCGCTTCCCAGTCCGGCATGGTCAGCACCACGCCGAAATGCGGGACCGGGACGTCATGGCCGTCGACCGGGTTGGAGACGGCGACCGCCTGTGCCGCCGGGTCGAGATGGGCGACGATCTGGTGGCCGAACAGATCGAAATCGATCCAGCCCGCTGCGCTGCGCCCCTCGGCGCAGCCGAGCACGCCGGCGTAGAAAGCACGGGCGGCGGCGAGATCATGGACCGGGAAGGCGAGATGGAAAGGGCGGAGGGTCATTGACGATTCATAGCCTCATTGCGCGGCTTTCGTCACCCCGGGCTTGTTCCGGGTCCGCCCTTTTCGCATAGGAAGCAGCCGAGGCGTTGACGGCCCGGTGAATGCCGGAACCAGTCCGGCAGAACGATGGGAACACCGTTGGCTTACGAACATATGCGGCAATTGGGGAACCGGGGACGTCGCTACCCTGCCCTTCTCTCCCTTGCCCTCGGCGCGCTCTCGGCAACCGGATTCGCGCCATTCGGTTTCTGGCCGCTTGCCCTTGCCTGTTTCGGCGGCTGGATCTGGCTGGTCCATGAATCGCCCACCCTCAAACAAGCATTGCTGCGCGGCTGGCTGTTCGGGCTCGGGCAGTTCGCGGTCGGCAACAACTGGCTGCAACATCCCTTCGCCTTCCAGGATGCGATGCCGCAATGGCTCGGCTATGTCGGGGTGGTTCTCGCCTCCTGCTATCTGGCCATCTATACGATGCTCGCGGCGGGGCTTGCCTGGCGGTTTGCGAGCCCGCGCTCGACGGGCGATGCGCGGACGCCGCCGGGCGCCGGCTATGTGCTGGTCTTCGGCGCCGCCTGGATCGTTACCGAGTGGCTGCGCGGCACCATGCTCGGCGGCTATCCGTGGAACCCGCTCGGCGCGATCTGGGTGCCGATGCTGCCTATCGCGCGCACGGCCGCCCTTGTCGGCACCTATGCACTGTCGGGCCTCACGACAGCATTCGCCGGGAGCCTGATGCTCGCCATTGCACGGCGGTGGCGCCTGCTCGCCGCGATGCTGACGATCGGCGCGCTGGCCGCGCTTCTCAACATTGGCCACAAGGGCTCGCCCGCAGCGGGGGCGGCCTATCCACATATCCGCATCGTCCAGCCCAATCTCGGCGAGGAAGAGCGGCCCACGCCCGACTATGCGGAAAATAACCTGCGCGCGCTCGAATCGCTGGCGGGGGAGCCGGGCGCGCATCCCCGCCTGATCGTGTGGCCCGAAGGCGCGCTGCGCTATTCGATCGAGGACGGCTATCCGCCCTATGTCTATGGCACTGCCTCGCCCGCGATGATCAGGCAGCGGATCGCCGCGAAGCTCGGGCCGCGCGACATTCTGCTCACCGGGGGCAACGCGCTCCAGTTCGACGCACGCGGCGATGTCAGAGCCGCGACCAATTCGATCTTCGCGCTTGATTCGCGAGGCTCCATCCTCGCCCGCTACGACAAGGCGCACCTCGTGCCGTTCGGCGAATATCTGCCGCTGCGGCCGATCCTGACGGCAATCGGCCTCTCCCGGCTGGTACCCGGCGACATCGATTTCGCCGATGGTCCGGGACCGCGCACGATCGCGCTGCCGGGGTTCGGCACGGTGGGCATGCAGATCTGCTACGAGATCATCTTTTCGGGCCAGGTGACTGACCCGGCGCACCGGCCCGCGCTGATCTTCAACCCATCGAACGACAGCTGGTTCGGCACCTGGGGCCCGCCCCAGCATCTCGCCCAGGCGCGGCTCCGCGCCATCGAGGAAGGGATTCCGATCATCCGAGCGACGCCGACCGGCATCTCGGCCGTGATCGACGCCGACGGCCGGCTGCTGGACAGCGTCGGATTGCACAGGGCCGGCGCGATCGAGCTGGCGATGCCCGAAGCGGATCCGCCGACCCTCTTCTCACGCCTCGGCAACTGGATGGCGCTCATCACGGCGGCCATGATGCTGCTCGTGGCAGTTGCCATCCGCCGGGCTGCTCGCTAGGGGCGCATATAAGGAAAGCTTTATATGCGGTTTCCGGCGTGCCGGACCGCCAGCCAAGGGTGACTCAATGCGCGCGTCGTTCCTCTTCACGTCCGAATCGGTTTCCGAAGGCCATCCCGACAAGGTCGCCGACCAGATTTCGGATTCGGTCGTCGATCTGTTCCTCTCCAAGGACCCCTATGCGCGCATCGCGTGCGAGACGCTGACCACGACCAACCGGGTCGTGCTGGCGGGTGAAATCCGCTGCAAGGGCGTGTTCGAGAACGACCAATGGGCGCCGGGGGCCAAGGAAGAGATCGAGGCAGCGGTCCGCGCGACGGTGAAGCGGATCGGCTATGAGCAAGCCGGCTTCCACTGGGAGACGTTCTCGTTCGAGAATCACCTGCACGCGCAGTCAGCGCATATCGCGCAGGGCGTCGACGAGAGCGGCAACAAGGACGAGGGCGCCGGCGACCAGGGCATCATGTTCGGCTATGCGACCGACGAAACCCCCGACCTGCTGCCCGCCACGCTTTATTATTCGCACCGCATCCTCGAAAAGCTCGCGCATGACCGCCACAACAAGGTCGTGCCGTTCCTCGAGCCCGATGCGAAGAGCCAGGTGACGCTCGAATATCGCAACGAAGTTCCGGTCCGCGCGACCGCGCTGGTCGTCTCGACCCAGCATGCGCCCGGCTATTTCTACGATGGCACCGAGGGCAATCCCGAGCTCTACAAGGAGCTTCGCGACTATGTCGTCGGCGTGTTCAACGAAGTCCTGCCCAAGGGCTTTGTCGACGAAGAGACCAAGATCTACGTCAATCCGACCGGCCGTTTCGAAATCGGTGGCCCCGACGGCGATGCCGGCCTGACCGGCCGCAAAATCATCGTCGACACCTATGGTGGCGCGGCCCCGCATGGCGGCGGCGCTTTCTCGGGCAAGGACCCGACCAAGGTCGACCGTTCGGCCGCCTATGTCGCGCGCTATCTGGCGAAGAATGTGGTTGCCGCGGGGCTCGCACGCCGTTGCACAATCCAGCTTTCCTATGCGATCGGCATTGCCGAGCCGCTGTCGGTCTATGTCGACACGCATGGCACCGGCACCGTTCCGGAAGCCAAGCTGGAAGAGGTTCTGCCGAAGCTGGTGCGCCTGACGCCGAAGGGCATCCGCGAGCACCTCAAGCTCAATGCGCCGATCTATCAGCGCACCGCGGCGTACGGCCATTTCGGCCGCAAGCCGGAGGGCGATTTCTTCACCTGGGAAAAGACCGACCTGGTCGACAAGCTCAAGGCTGCTGTTGCCTGAGCCAACCGGGCGAAAGCCGAAACGATGCGGCGCGGCCCCTGGCGGGGCGGCGCCGTTTTCGTTGAAGGCTTGCACCCAAGCCTCACGAGACTATGGCCGCCCGGCAATGAACGACCCCACCACGATCCGCCGCCTCTATGGCCGTCGCCAAGGGCACAAGCTGCGTCTCGGCCAGGCCGCGCTTGTCGAGGAGCTGCTGCCGCGGATCAGCGTGCCTGAGACGGGCCCGCTCGACGCGACGAACCTGTTCGGCGACGATAGGCCACTCGAAGTCGAGATCGGCTTCGGCGCCGGCGAGCATCTTGCCGGGCAGGCCGCGGCGCGGCCCGGCAGCGGCTTTATCGGTTGTGAGCCATTCCTCAATGGCGTGGTCGGCGCGCTCAATCATGTCCGCGACGGCGATCTGGAGAATGTCAGGCTTCACATGGGCGATGCGCTCGATGTGATCGAGCGGCTGCCCGATGCTTCGCTCACCCGCGTCTACCTGCTCCATCCCGATCCGTGGCGGAAGGCGCGCCACGCGAAGCGGCGGATGGTCAATCACGGACCGCTCGACCTGATCGCGGCCAAGCTGAAACCCGGCGCCGAATTCCGCCTCGGCACTGACGATCCGACCTATTGCCGCTGGGCGATGATGGTGATGAACGCGCGCAGCGATTTCGAATGGCTGGCCGAGCACCCGCGCGATTTCCTGACCCGCCCCGACGACTGGCCCGAGACCCGCTATGAGCGCAAGGCGCGGCGGCAGGGGCATGAGGTGTGGTACTTCCGGTATTTGCGGCGCTGACCTAGGGTATCGGCGAAGGGGATGCCGGTGAGCGACGATATCGACCGCATGATCGCCACGCTCGGCGCGGCGCTGCGGCAACGACCCGACTATCCTTTCCACCTGATCGGACTCGCCGAGATGGTTGCCGCCGAGAAGCATCGGCGCCGCGCGGTGAAGCTTGCGCGCGAGGCAATGGCGCTTGGCCGCGACGACCCGGCCACCGTCATGCGCGGACGCCGGCTGCTGGCGTCAATGCTGCCCGGCTATCACGTGCCGATGATGAACGATGCGCGGCGCAACCGCGCCTGGGACGCAGCGCTGCGGCGCGCGATCCGGCCCGGCATGCTGGTGTTCGAGATCGGCACCGGTGCCGGCATGCTCGCCCTGATGGCCGCGCGCGCTGGAGCGGCGAAGGTCGTCACCTGCGAAACCAATCCGGTCGCCGCCGAGCTTGCCCGCGCGCTGGCGGCGCGCAACGGCTATGCCGACCGGATCGAGGTGATCACCGGCCCGTCGCAGAAGGTGACGATCGGCACTGACCTGGAACGGCCTGCCGACCTGCTGTTCTGCGATATCTTCGCTGACGGCCTGCTCGGCTTCGATCCGCTCTCGGCGATCGGCGACGTGCGGGCGCGGCTGCTGGCACCCGGCGCACCGGTTGTTCCGAGGGCGGCCAGCCTGTGCGTCGGCCTTGCTGCGTGGGAGGATCATGATCGGAGCGGAAAAATCGACGCCGCCTGCGGCTTCGACCTGTCTCCGCTCGCCGATTTCGTCGATGTCGCGCTGTTGCGGCCAATCGATACGCCGGGCCTGGATCTGCTCTCTGACGGGGAAACATTGTTCCGGTTCGACTTTTCGGAAGCAAGCTTTCCGGCCTCGGAACGCTGCGCCGTCGCGTGCCGGGCGTTGAAGGCAGGGCATGTCGACACGATCGCCCGGTGGATCAGGCTCGAGCTCGACGCTGAAACAACGCTCGAGGCTCGGCCCGAGCCGGGCGCCCTCTTCTTCTCCTCACCGACCCTGACGCCCCTCGCTGCGCCGATTCCGGTGTCGGTGGGAGATGAAATGCGAGTCGGCGGATGGCATGACCGCCACAAGATCCTGACCTGGATCGACCCCGGCGCGTGCTGATATCCGGAGCCGATGGGCGGTGATCACATCGCCGCGTCGGAATCCTTCCCCATCCCGGGCGGCATCGGCCGCTGGCCGCTCCTCGTCCAGATATGGCGCAAGGCCCGCCCGAGCAGCGCGGGCAGGCCGGGCCGAACCAGCAACCAGTCGCGGATCGCGCCGCCCCGTTCAGCGCCGATCACGCTCTTGTACCCGCTGTCGCCCGCGCCCCAATCGACCCGGCATAGTCCCTGCTCGAGGCCGCGCAACAGGGTGCGGTAGGAAAGCAATTTGCCCGGCGAATATTTCGCAAAGGCAGGATCATAGCTGTTGGCGATCGCATATTTGAGGTTGCCCGCGTTCAGATCGAACGAGAAGGCAGCCGGCGCGTCATCGACCAGGAGCAGCCCGGCGCTCATCATGCCGGCAAGTACCGGATCCTGCGCGGCCGTACGCCAGAAAGCGCCGTGCCCGGCTGCGGTGAACTTTGCATCACGGCCGTCGGTTTCAGTCGCAATCCAGCTTTTCTCCTCGACCGACGCAAGGGCGTCGAACCCGCCCGATGCCAGATCAGCGCCGCCGAGGAACCGCCATGCAAGCGCGCCCCGTTCGGCCAGATGCTTTTCGTGGAAGCGGTTCTTGCGCAGTGTCGAGGTGCGGGGCCAGGCCTCCTCGCCCCGCGCCGCTGTCATGTCGAGAACCCAGCTGTCGGCGACGAACCGGTCGAGCACGGCCCATCCCTTCGCCCGCGCCGCGGCGATCAGGGGCGCGAGACAGGGATCACCATCATTGACCGGGCCGATTCTGAGGGCGTTGACCTCGCGGCCAAGGCTGTCGAGCAGGGTATTGAACGCGCCCTCACCGGCCACCTCGCTCACCGGAAAGCTCCGGAACGGCCAGTAGGAGCCCGGCACCGCGGCGAGGCGCGCCGGGGTGGGCCCGAAACGGATCATCGGCAGTGCGATCACCGGATCGCCGTCATGCTCGATCAGGATGGTGCGCGCCTGGCCCCCATAGGCAGCGAGTGCCGCCGCAAACCATTGATAGCGCAGGAAGCGATGAGTCTCGGGCGCTGCCTCGGCGACCGGATCGATCGCGCCCGACAGACCGTCGAACACGACGGCTCGCGTCACCGGTGGCAGGCGCGTGAACTCTGCGAGCAGCATCGGCTTGGTCATGACGAGGTCGTTACGCCCTCATCGGTTACCAACCGGTTCGCGCTTGACCCCTGGGCCGCGAAACCCCCACTATCCTTTCGTGCAATATTCCCCCGCCGTCACCACGATCGCCCAGACGATCCAGCTCTCGCTGTCGCCGGTCTTCATGCTGGCCGGGATCGGTGCGCTGATCAACGTCCTGGCCGGGCGCCTTTCGCGCGTCGTCGACCGCGCCCGCGCAGTGGAAAGCTTGCATCCCCGCTCGACCGGCCCCGAGCATGACCGCCATGTCTGGGAGTTGCGCCTGCTCGACCGGCGGATGTCAGTGATCAACATGGCCCTGGTACTGGGCGTGTCGAGCGCCGTGATGACCTGTCTCGTCGTCGCCATGCTGTTCGTTGCCGAGCTGGCCAAGCTTCATATCGGCACAGCGGTCGCGCTTTCCTTCATCCTTGCAATGCTGTTGCTGATCGCAGCGCTCGTTTCGTTCCTGATCGAGGTGCGGATGTCGCTGACCGCTATCCATATCCGGCCGGAGCTGCTCGAAAAAGACCGGGCGTGAGCCTGCTGGCCGAGAAGCGTGCGCTGCAGGCCGTGGTGGCGATCGCCTGTCTCGTGCCGCTCATCACCGGCGGCCAGAGCATCCTGCACGGACCCGCCTTTCTCGGCCACCCGCCGGTAATCCCGATCGATCTCGACAGCCATTTCCGCTACGTTTCGGGCATCTTCTTCGCGGTGGGCGTGGCCTTTGCGAGTTGCGTGCCGGGCATCGAGGCCAAGGGCCCGCGCTTCCGATTGCTGGGGGCGCTGGTGATCGTCGGCGGGCTTTCCCGGGTCGGGTCGCTGATCGCGGTAGGCGTGCCGTCAAAGGGCCATCTGTTCGCCTTCGCGATGGAGCTCGTTGTCGTGCCGTTGCTGCTGCTGTGGCAGGCGGCCTTCGCAAGCCGGTGGAATCGGAAACGCTAAGGGTTCAGGCCCCCTGCATCGCCTGCTTGAACGTCAGCTCGATGAATTCAGCCGGATGGATCATCTGGAGCGTGACGTTGACGATCATATAGCCGTTGAGAATATCCTCTGCGGTCATCGTCGAGCCCAGGCCGCACTGAACGGTGAAGGCATCGCTGGCCTTGTCGCCCATCAGCCCGCCGGCCTGCCAGAGCTGGGTCAGGAAATTCGAGATCATCGAGGTGACCGTCATCCAGGTCGTGCCGTCATTGGCCGCGAAGGTGAAGGGCTCGAGCGCCTGCTGGATCG
The DNA here is from genome assembly GCF_039522915.1 of Sphingomonas oligophenolica. Classification (NCBI taxonomy): domain Bacteria; kingdom Pseudomonadati; phylum Pseudomonadota; class Alphaproteobacteria; order Sphingomonadales; family Sphingomonadaceae; genus Sphingomonas; species Sphingomonas oligophenolica. The sequence goes on along the minus strand of NZ_BAAAEH010000007.1, from coordinate 65,474 downwards.
ACTGCTCGATATAGATCAGCGTCCGGCGAACCTGGATGTAGCGATAATCGTCGCTATTGCCGTCAAGCGTCCGCGCGCCCCAGACGACCGTACCGCGATTGACGAACGCGCGGAGGATGTCGATGGCATTGCCGTTGAGCGGCACATTATACGCGCCCTGCTGCGCGTCGTTCAGCAGCACCTTGGGTGCGAGCACCTGGTTGAGCGCCATGTTCGCCGGCGCGATCCAGACGCCGTGATTGGCGTCGTTGAGTGCCCAGATACCCGCCATGGCGCCACTTGGCGGCACGACGTTGAGCTTGTCGGCGAGGATCTGCTGGATAGTGCCGAGCAGGGGCAGCGCGGCCAGCAGATATTGATCGAGCGCTTCGATGCCCGCGCCGTCGGTCGGCACAGCGATGGGGCCCGGCAGGGAAACCGCCAGGCCTTGCGCCACGCCGACGATATTGGCCGGATCCGATGTGATCGGCGACGCGCCGGCGACCGGAAAGGCAGCCGCGATGTGCGCCGCGATATCGACAAAGGCGGACGGAAAGCTCGTGCCGGCTGAAGCGGGGGTGCCGGCCGCATAGAGCGACTGGGCCTGGGTCGTGAGCAGATTGTTCATGAGCGTAGTGCCGGCGGCGCTTCCGCTCAGATTGGAGCAGGAGAGATCGGTCTTGGCAAGCAGCGAAGACTGAAGCGCCGGGCCATAGGCGGCGCCATAGCTGAAGACGTCAGCGGCCGGCGCGATGGCCGCGTAAAAGGCATCCGCCTCTTGCTGCATCGCATCCGCGGACCAGTTGGCCGGTTCGAGCGCGCCCGGCAGGTCGAGGATGGCCATACGATCCTGAAGCGTGCCTGATTGCCGCAGCATCTCGACGACGACAGCCTGATATCCTGGATAGGTCAACGCACCCTTGGCGTCGGTCCCGACCAGCAGACAGGCGTCGGGCACCACGAGCATGGTGCCGCCGCGCACGGTGTTCGAAACGGCAAGTCCGGCCAACAGGTCGTTCACATCGACGGCAGCCGGTGTTGAATCCGCCGGGGGCGTTACGCTTGCGGTTCCCCAATAATTGGCGACCGAGATAACGAAGCAATTGCCCCCGCCATTGGCGAAAAACAGCGCCAGCGCCGAATAGAGATTGAACTGCGGCCCGTAGGTCATGGTGCCGGCGGGCGTCACCGAGGTCCCGACCACATAGCCTGCGCTGGAAGGCAGGTTGGCCGAGCCGTCCCATGAAAATGCCTGGAAATCACTCTCGGCGGCTGGCGCGGCGGCCGCGACGACACCCTTTGCATCGAACCCCGCGCCGAAATAACTGCGATAGTCAGCCATTGAGCTCAACGGGATCGCCTGAAGATAGACGGGCTCGCCGGTCGATGGATCTCGGGCGGTTTCTGTATAGCCGATGAAGATCGGGACGGCGGTCGCGACGCCGACGATCGAAGGCGGAAAGGCATCCAGCTCAGTGATATAGACGCCGGGCGTCTTGCGATTCTGAAAGCCGGAATTGGTCGGGACATTCGCTGACATGACGGCGCTTCCTTTGCGGCGGGCGGGGCAGGCTCCGGCTCCCGCGATCAGGAGAGGTTTGTGGATTCCTGTCCAATAGAGAATGCGGCGAAGGGCTCATACCCGAAGTCGAACCAACTTCGCTCCGATCACTGGACGGCGTCTATCGTGCGGCTTCAAGACCGGCGCCCCCATCAGCCACCGCCAGATAGCGTGGCGCGACCCGGGCATGGCTCGCCTGCTCATAAGCGTAGCCGACGTTCAGCACTGCCTGATCCCCCCAGGCGGTGGCGATGAAGGACAGGCCGACCGGCAGACCCTTCACCAGCCCCATCGGCACGGTCAGATGCGGATAGCCGGCGATCGCGGGCAGCTCGCTCGCGCTCGGGCCGGTAAAATTGTCGCCGGAGACCGTATCGCTCAGCCAGGGCAATCCGTAGGTCGGCTCGACCAATATGGTGGCATCAGCCTTTTTGAGCATCGCGTCGATCCCCTCGGCACCGGCCAGGCGCAGCGATTTCGCCCGGGCGCCGAGATATTCGGCATCAGCGAGGCCATGGGCCTTGGCAGCGTCGAGGAATATCTCCTGCCCGAAAAAGGGCATCTCCGTCGCCTTGTTTGCCTCGTCAAAGGCAATCACCTGATCGAGCGTGCGCGTCGTCACGGCATTCGGCGTGGTCGCCAGATAGGCGTCGAGATCGGCCTTCAATTCAGTCTTGAGCACCTCGAACTCAGCGTCGCCGCGGCCGCCATCCTTGGGCGCCTCGACATCGACCAGGACCGCGCCCTGCGCCTTCAGCACCGCGAGCGCCGCTTCATATCGCACCTTGAGGGTATCGGGCATGTCGGGGTGAAGGACAGCAATCCGCACACCCTTGAGCGCATCCGCCGACAGCCCGGCGGTAAAGTCGCGTCTGTACTTGTCCGCATCGCGCGTCGCGACGTCAGCCGGATCGGTGGCGACCATGGTCGAGAACAGGATCGCGACATCCCTCACGCTGCGCCCCATCGGCCCCGGCGTATCCTGGCTGTGGCTGATCGGCACGACGTGCGTGCGGCTAACCATGCCGAGCGTCGGCTTCAGCCCGACCAGGCCATTCATCGACGAGGGGCAGACCACCGAGCCGTCAGTCTCGGTGCCGATCGCGACCGCGGCGAAGCTCGCCGCCACCGCAGCGCCCGAGCCGCTCGACGAGCCGCAGGCGGTGCGATCGAGCGCATAGGGATTGCGCACCAGCCCACCGACCGCGCTCCAGCCGCTCATCGCCTTGGTCGAGCGGATATTGGCCCATTCGGAGAGGTTGGTCTTGCCGAGGATCACCGCCCCACCCTTGCGGAGTTCGGCCACCACGGGCGCATCGCGACCGGTGCGATTGTCCCTGAGCGCGAGGCTGCCGGCAGTGGTGGGCAAATCCTTCGTCTCGATATTGTCCTTGATCAGCACCGGGATGCCGTCGAGCGGCCCCAATGCCTTGCCGGCCTTGCGCCGCGCATCGCTGGCCCGTGCCTCGGCGAGGGCGTCGGGGTTGGTCGCGATCACTGCGCGCAACGTTGGTCCCTTGCGGTCCATCGCCGCGATCCGGGCGAGATAGGCCTGGGTGATCGACACGCTGGTCGCGGTGCCCTTGGCCAGCATCGCATCGAGATCGGCGATCGAGGCCTCCTCGACCTTCGGGCCGGCGTGCGCCTCAACCGATGTCATCAGAGCCGAGCCGATCAACAGAAGAGCGAAGCCGCGCATGATAGTCCCCCAGCCGCCAATGCCCGACCTTCGCGATCGCGCGGCCAAATCATGCGGGAGAGCAGGCCGTCGAACAAGCCGTCTTCGCGACCCTGTTTGCCCAGGCGCTCGCGCCGCGCTCCGAGCGCCAGGACGAAGGAGTCGCGTCACCGACCAGGCCAGACATGAAAAGAGGCTGCCGGGTCCGAAGACCCGGCAACCTCCTGACATGGTCAGCGGCCGGAAGCTCCAGCCCGGGAGACCATGCGAACCGCAGCTTCGATAGACGGCAGCGTTGATTGGGGGAAAATACCCCCCGCCGTCATCCCGATAAAGCTAGCGGTGCGTCCCCCGAACGAACTGAACCGACCCCATTGCTGAACCATGAGACATCGGATCACCTCCTTTCGCATTGTTGAAACGGCGTACCCTGCAGCGGGTACGATCCCAATGTGAATCATCGGAATCGCATATACAAGTCTTGTATTGCATCGCGATTTGGAGGATTCTCTTTCGCCTGCGCGGTTCGGGCGGCGTCACGCCTTCCCGAAGGCGACGCGCAACTCATCTTTCGCTTTCTCCAGTATTTTCTTCTGCTTAGCGTCGAGCCCATGCCCGGCGCGGTTGATGTAGAAGGTGAGCATCGACATCGCCGACTGGAAGGGCGTGCCCTTGCGGCGATGGCTGTGCTCGGCCGATCGCTTGAGGGATGCGGCGATCCGTTTCGGATCGTCCCAGGTGAAGACCACGCGTTCGAGATCGAGCGCGTCGGAATGCTCGGTCACGTCCTGCGACCATTTCCGTTCCGCCATGATCAGTGCCGCTTGAAATATTGCACGTCACGCTCATGCTTCTCGGCCGCGGCGCGGGTGTCGAAGGTGCCGAGGTTGCGGCGCTTGTGCGTGTCTGGATCGAGCTTGCGCGTATAGAGGCGATATTCGCCGGATTTGAGCTTGCGGATCATTGCCTTTCTCCTTGGCGGGAAAAACGCACGAAGCGGCAAGCCTATCCCGTCAGCGCCGGCAATCCTCGGTGACGCGCTCGATCTCGGGCCAGGCCGGCAGCACCAAGGTCGGATAGCCCGGCTGCTCGATGACGAACCGCCCGCGGCTGAAGCCGATCGCGTCCAGCAGGCTGTCACGCGGGGCGATCGAGACAGCGAGATAGGGCGGCGTACCGCCGGTCGGCGCGCTCGACAGGATCCGCGAGACCGTCGAGGTGCGGATCGTCATCGGCACCGCGCCGGCGGCAAGCCCGGCGCGTGAGAGATAGAGCGTGTTCGCCGCGAGATCGCAGCGCAGCGTGACTACGGCGTCGGCACCGCGCTGGCCGAACAGCGCGATCGAGCCGCGGCCATCCTGCCGATATACCCAGTCGCCGGATGTCACCGGCCAGTCGCGCCAGTCCGGTCCGACCGGTGCCGGGGTCGGCGTGGGGCGTGGCGGCGGCGTGTAGGTCGGCGCCGGCGCGGGCGCCGGCCGTGGTGGCGCTGTCGGACTGACGCAGCTCGCCAGCGCAAAGGTCAAGGCGAGGATCGGAAGCGCGCGCATCATCAGGTCCTATGCGCGATGCGGGCTGCCCGCTCAACCGTCCGTCTTGCGCGCCCGCGTTATTTCGACTCTCCTGTCCGCCAAGACGTTGAACCGGGGGAGAGAGACATGGCGATCGACGCCAGAAGGTTGCGATCGATCATCGGCGCCTCGTGTTCGCCGCGACCTTCTTCCCCAAGGGCGATCGCACCGCTCAGCTGCTGAGCACGGCGGCGATCTTCGCGGTCGGCTTCCTGATGCGCCCGGTCGGCGCCTGGGTGATGGGCCCGATACCAAGCGGACGAGCCTGATCGTCGAGGATGAGGCTGAAATTAGGAAGCGACGGCGTGTCCGCTCCCCGGCAATTCTCCACGGTCCCTCGATTTAACGTCCTGCAACGACGGCGGTTGCTCCATCGGCCCGCGATGTCAGCTCCAGGTCTTGATGAACTCCGGCGTGAACGGCAACACGTCGACACAGGCGTGAAGCAGGACGACCAGCAACAAGCTCCGGGTCCGCGCCCACAGCACGCCGAACAGGATGCTGATCGGCGACAGCGTCGCGATGGTGAACGCAGCGACCTGAAGCGGATCGGTCGACCAGCCGTCCGTATCGGGCGTGCCGCGCAGATAAAGGCCCGGCACATGGGCGAGCGCGAACAGGATGGACGTCGCGATGATTGCGGCGATCGGCGACTTCAGCACTGCGGCGAAGCGCGATTGCAGCGCAGCGCGAAACAGGAATTCCTCGCACAACCCAGCTTCGACCGCGATCCACGCAAAGGCGCCCCCGGCCCCGAACGCAAGCGCCGGCAGCCCGAGCTTGAGGGCCGCGATCTGGCCGAGACTGGGGCTGACCACCGCCAACAGCCCGATCAGAATGGCGCCGAGGACAATGAGGGTCGGCCAGAAGCCGGGCCGGCTCAGTCCGCTGTCGAACATCGCCCGGATCGGGGCGCGCAACAGCCAGAGCAGTGCCAACGGCGCGCCGACATGCACGACGAGCTTCAGCGCCAGGACGGCCAGCTCCTGTTCGCGCCCGGCCGGTACCGCCGCCTTGACCGCACCCATCGCCCAGCCCAGCACGACAAAGGCATAGACGGCGAGATAGAGGAGCAGGGCCGACAACTCGATCGCCGGCCTTGTCACCGGTACCGCCGGCGCGTTCGCCTTTCGGGTCAGCCACCAGGCCAGGCCGGATAGAGTTATGCCGAAAATCGCAAGAGAGATGATCGGAAAGGACCAGTCAGCTCCGGCCCGATAGAGATAGAAGGTCGAAAGCGACCACAGGGCAAGATAGAGCAGAGCCGCCGCCGGGTCTTTTCCCTTGGAGATGCCATCCGCCATCGTCCGCCCCCCGGTTCGTTACGGTGGCATGTCATATCTCACATGCGTCCGAAACAGCCAAATGGCGGTTCCGCAGGCAAGGCGAAGCGGCGCCTCGCCGACGGGATCGATCAACGGCGCTTGCTAGCGCCCGCTCCGCCCGCCGCCCATCCGCATCTTCTGGCTCTTGCCGTAGCGGGTCTTGCGCGTGCCCGGCTTGCCTTCGTTCGCTCGGCCCATCACCGGCGCGCGATGCTCGCCGGCAGGCAGGCCGAGCTCCTCGGCTTCGAGCGATCTGATCTCGTCGCGCAACCGCCCGGCTGTTTCGAACTCGAGATCGGCGGCCGCCGCGCGCATCTGCTTTTCGAGATCCTCGATATAGGCGCGCAGGTTGTGGCCGACCATGTGCGGCCGGTCCTCGTCGATCTCGATCGTGACCTGGTCGCGGCTCGCGACGTCCTTGATGATGTCGCCGATATTGCGGCGGATCGTCGTCGGGGTGATGCCGTGCGCTTCATTATAGGCGAGCTGCTTTTCGCGCCGCCGCCCCGTCTCGTTCATCGCCCGCTCCATCGAGCCGGTGATGCGATCGGCGTAGAGGATCACCCGGCCGTCGACATTGCGCGCGGCGCGGCCGATGGTCTGGATGAGCGAGGTTTCGGAGCGCAGGAACCCTTCCTTGTCGGCATCGAGGATCGCGACCAGCCCGCATTCCGGGATATCGAGCCCCTCGCGCAGCAGGTTGATGCCGACCAGCACGTCGTACACGCCGAGCCGCAGATCGCGGATCAGCTCGATGCGTTCGAGCGTCTCGACGTCCGAGTGCATGTAGCGGACCTTCAATCCCGCCTCGTGCATGAACTCGGTCAAATCCTCGGCCATCCGCTTGGTCAGCGTCGTGACCAGGGTGCGATAACCGGCCTCGGCGGTCTTCTTCGCCTCGACGATCAGATCCTGCACCTGTTCCTCGACCGGCTTGATCTCGATCGGCGGGTCGATCAGCCCGGTCGGGCGGATCACCTGCTCGGCGAAGACGCCGCCGGTCTGCTCCATCTCCCAGCCGCCCGGGGTCGCCGAGACATAGGTGGTCTGCGGCCGCATCGCCTCCCATTCGTTGAAGCGCAGCGGCCGGTTGTCGATCGCCGAGGGCAGGCGGAAGCCATATTCGGCGAGCGTCAGCTTGCGGCGATGATCGCCGCGGGACATGCCGTTGATCTGGCCGATCGTGACATGGCTCTCGTCGACGAACAGCAGGGCGTTGTCGGGCAGATATTCGAACAGGGTCGGCGGCGGCTCGCCGGGCATCCGGCCGGTGAGGAAGCGCGAATAATTCTCGATGCCGGCGCAGCTGCCGGTCGCCGCGATCATCTCGAGATCGAAATTGGTGCGCTGCTCGAGCCGCTGCGCCTCGAGCAGCTTCCCCTCGGGCACCAGCTCCTTCAGCCGTTCGGCGAGCTCGTGCTTGATCGCTTCCATCGCCTGTTTCAGCGTCGGGCCGGGCGTCACATAGTGGCTGTTGGCATAGACCCGGACATAATCGAGGCTCGCGACCTTCTTGCCGGTCAGCGGATCGAACTCGACGATCTCCTCGATATCGTCGCCGAAGAAGGACACGCGCCAGGCGGTGTCCTCATAATGCGAGGGGAAGATTTCGAGATTGTCGCCCTTCACGCGGAAATTGCCGCGCTGGAAGGCGGCATCGTTGCGCTTGTACTGGAGCGAGACGAGCTTGCGGACGATCTCGCGCTGGTCGACCGTCTGGCCTTTCTTGAGATCGAAGATCATCGCCGAATAGGTCTCCACCGAGCCGATGCCGTAGAGGCACGAGACCGAGGCGACGATGATCACGTCGTCGCGCTCGAGCAGCGCGCGCGTCGCCGAATGGCGCATCCGGTCGATCGCCTCGTTCACCGAGCTTTCCTTCTCGATATACGTGTCCGAGCGCGGGACGTACGCCTCGGGCTGGTAATAGTCGTAGTAGCTGACGAAATATTCGACGGCGTTCTCGGGGAAGAAGCTCTTGAATTCGCCATAGAGCTGCGCAGCGAGAATCTTGTTGGGGGCAAGCACAAGCGCCGGTCGCTGCACTGCCTCGATCACCTTGGCCATGGTGAAGGTCTTGCCGCTGCCGGTGACGCCGAGCAGCACCTGATCGCGCTCGCCGGCCTCAGTCTGCGCGACGAGTTCGGCAATCGCCGTCGGCTGATCGCCCGAAGGGGTATAATCGGAAACGAGCTTGAATCTCTTGCCGCCCTCCGCCTTGGGCGGCCGCGCCGGGCGGTGCGGGACGAAGCTGGTGCCCGTCTCGGGCTCCGCGAGGCTGGTGCGAATCTGGATTGCCATAGAAGTACAATATGGGAACAGAAAGCCCGAGCGGCAATCACCTTCGCCTGCATTCGAATCCGGATTGCCATCCGCCGCGAATGCGAGAAGGAAGGCGTCAACCCGCGACACAGCGGGATTGGTCGCGCGTAATCTTTAGTTCTTGGAGATTTTGCGATGAATCGACTTCTTGCCGCCGCACCGCTGCTGCTGGTCCTTCCCGCCGCAACATCGAGCCTGCCGATCCAGCCCGGCAAATGGCAGAGCATTGTCACCATCACCGACATGCAGTCGCCCCGCATGCCGCGTGGCGTCGGCGCTGCGATGCGCGCCCACCCGACCACCGTGACTGCCTGCGTGACCGCGGTGCAGGCGGCGAACGGGCCGCGCGCCGTGCTCCAGGGAAGCAATGGCAAATGCCGTTATACCAGCTTCAACGCCACGGGTGGTCGCTTGAGCTCAGTGATGGTGTGCGCCTTCGCCTCCGGCACCATGACCGTGACCTCGAACGGCGGCTATACCGCCACGACGATGGACGTGAGCGGCAGCTCGGTCTCGACCGGGCGGATGCAGATGACGTCGAAGACTCACACCAGCGCCCGGCGCCTCGGCGGTTGCTGAACGGAAGAGCAGGCCGATGATGGGCCGACACCGCAACGACTGCCATCGATGTTGAATCGGCGATGCGTGGACGTGCTCACCAGATACGCCGGTACGCGACCCGCCACATGGTGAACCCGATCAGCGCCGACATGCCGGAAAGGATCAGGCTGGTCGCGACAGCGCTGATCCAGCGGAAAATCAATGTCTGGGTGTCGGTGGCGGGCATCGTGTAGAGGCCGAAACCATAGGTCTGCCCGCCGAGGAACAGGGCGAAGCCGGCGACCGCGCCGACCAGCATCGCGGCGCCCGGGCCCCGCCGGCCGAGCGCATGGGCGACAAGCCAGAGCGGCCCGGCAACCGCGACCGCCGCCATCGCGGTGATCACCATGCCGATGAGGAAACCGACTGCGATCGCCAAGGGTGTCGGCGTTCCGCCGAGCGCGACCAGCAGGCTCGCAAAGGCGCCGCCCAGCAGCCCGCCCGCACCGAGCGCAAGCCCCGCGCGATCCAGACTCGTCTCATATCCGCGCAGTGCGACCCGCTCGGCCAATTCCCCACTCCCCTGGCGGCGTCCATATCATCGGTCGCGGCCGTGCCCAAGCCCATCCGTTTCGTTTTGTGCACGATGGGCACAGCGTGGAAAGACGTTGTTTCAGGCATCAGCAAAAATTGGTTGCACACTATGCTTTGTTGTGTTTACACAATAGATATATGAAAATTCACAACCGAATCGCCCTGTTTCGCAGCGAACGTGGCACCTCCCGCCGCGCGCTGGCCGACGCAGTCGACGTCAACCCGCAGACGATCGGCTATCTTGAGCGCGGGGACTATAATCCGAGCCTGGAGCTCGCGCTGAAGATCGCCGCCTTTTTCGACGTCGCGGTCGAGCATCTGTTTTCCTTTGAACCCTTCGAGTCGGTCGCGGTCGCCCTGCGCCGCATCGACTCAGCGGAGTGACGCGCATGAGCCTGCCCGAACGCCTGGACGATCTCGCGAACATGACGGGCTTTCCGCAATTTTCCCGGCGATTTGCCGCCAAAACGCAGCATGGACTTCATCTGCGGTGGTCGCCGATTGTTGCGCTCACGCTGGCAACCGCCGGGATCGTCGTTGCCGCGGCAGCCCCTCACCCACATTATGCGCTCGGCATCTCCCTGCTGTCCCTGGCTCAGGCGATTGCAACTACCCTGTCCTTGCTGGGGCCGATCAAGCCTTTCGGAACCCTGGTCGGCGTCGATGAGCGCGATCGGCAATTGCGTCGAGACGGCTATCTCGCGGCGTTCGCGGCGGTCAGCTTCGTTGCCATCGTCGCGCTCCTTGCCCTGACCGGGCTGGCCCTGATCGAGCCCTGGGACCGCGACCGGCTGCTCTTCATGATGCCGGTGCTGGCTTTCTATCTGCTGTGCCTGTTGCTGACGATACCGACGCTCTACGCAAGCTGGGCAACGCGTCCGATCGAGGACGAGTGAGATCAGCTCGGCCAGGCACCGCGCCTCTATGATCGGCTGCCCGCATCCTTCGCCCGCACCAGCAACCACCCGCACAATCCCGCTCCCACCGCCATCACTGCCGCAGCAATCGCTGCAGCATGGAAGGCCGCCAGCGACACGCCGCGCCCGTTGTCGGTCAGCACCAGCCCGATCAGCGCGACCGCGATCATCCCGCCGATCCGCGCGGTTGCGTTGTTGACGCCTGACGCCGCGCCCGCGTGGCGCTGGTCGACTGCCGCCATTACCGTCGTCGTCAGCGGCGCGACCGCCGCGGTCATGCCCAGGCCGACCAGCAGCATGCCGGGCAGGACGTCGCGGGCATAGTGGATGGCGCCTTCCGGCATCAGCGCGAACAGCGCGAAGCCGGCGCCCGTCACCATGGGCCCAAGCGCCAGCAGCGGCCGCGCGCCGATCTTCGCCGCAAGCGCACCGACGCCGCGCGAGCCAAGGCCCATGATCAGCGGCAGGGGCAGCACCGCGGCGCCCGCCGACGCCGCGTGCCAGCCGCGGGCGATCAGCAGATAGGGGAGCAGCAGCAGCGCGCCGGCAAGGGCGGCATAGAGCAGGAAGGTCAGCAGCGTGACGCCGGTGAAGATCCGGGTGCCGAACAGGGCAAGCGGCACCATCGCCCGGTCGCCAAGCTTCGCTTCGAGCCCAACGAACGCCGCCAGCGCGATCGTGCCCGCGCCGATCATTGCGGCGCCCGTGCCGCGATCGCCGGAGGTCAGCATCGTCAGGCCCCAGACCAGCAGCCCGAGCCCGGCGGTGGCGAGCGCGGCACCATACCAGTCAGGCAGCTTGGCGTCCTCGTCATGGCCACCCGGCACGTAACGCCGGCCCATCGCGAAGGCCGCCAGCGCAATCGGCACGACCAGCGCGAAGATCGATCGCCAGCCGACATGATCGACCAGCCATCCGCCGAGGATCGGCCCGACCGCGCCGGCCGCCGCGCCCGCCGCCGCCCACGTCCCGATCGCCTTCGCCCGAGCCGCCCCGTCGAAATCGGCACCAAGGATGGCGAGGCTCGCCGGCACCAGCAACGCGGCGCCGATCCCCTGGACGATGCGCGCGGCGATCACGAAGCCGAGCGTCGGCGACACCATGCAGGCAAGCGAGGCCGCCGCGAAGATCACCAGCCCGGCAAGGAAGGTGCGTTTGCGCCCGACCCGGTCAGCGAGCGCGCCGCCGATCAGCACCAGTGCCGAGAGCGGCAGCATATAGCCGTTGACGATCCACTGCACGCCGGTGCCGTCAGCGCCGAGCGCCCGGCCCATGGCCGGCAATGCGACATTGACGACCGACCCGTCGATCATGGCGATGCTCGAGCCGAGTACGGTCGCGATCAGGGCGCCGGTACTGCCCGTGTCGCCACCCTTCCGCTCGATGGCGGCGAGCCGATCGCAGGGTGCGGTGCCGGGGGCGGTCACCCGGCGCGGGCCCAGTATTCGGCCATCAGCTCGGTCGCCCAGTCGGGCTGGCGGACCTCGCCACGCGGCAGGAATTCACGCATCACCGGCTTGATATCGAGCACGGGCGTGCCGTCGATCGCGTCGAGGCCTCTGACATGGAGCCGCGTTCCCTCGATCTTCAGGATCGCGCAGGTGGTGAGGCCGATCCGGTTGGGACGATTCTTGCCGCGCTGCGCGAAGATGCCGGCGAGCGGCCAGTCTTCGCGGTTGCGGGGATGACGGGCGCCGGTTTCGATCTTCGACTCCGGCACCTGATCGAAGACGAAGATGATCTCGGCATGGGAGAAGTCGGCGAGGCCGTACAGGGCTTCGGGGCCGAAGCGGGGCTCGAGCTCGATGACGGCGGTTTCGCGGTCCCAGTCGTCGTCGACAGCTTCGACGCGGCCGCCGCGGACATGGGCGATGGGTTGCACGTCACCCCGGCGAAGGCCGGGGCCGCTGCGTTGCTCGTGCGCCCCCTCACCCATTGATCGTCTCCCAGAGATCCTCCCAGTTCGGGTCTGTCTCAGCGATCAGACGGAGCTTCCACACCCGATTCCAGCTCTTAAGCACCTTTTCGCGAACGATAGCCTCTTCGATCGTGTCATGCGGCTCGATAAGGACCAACCGCATGCAATCCCATCTTGCGGCAAACTTCGAACCGCGACCCTCGCGATGGGCGAGGATGCGCGCGGCGAGATCGGCAGTGACGCCCGTATAGAGAATACCGAACGGCTTGTTCGTCACAATATAAGTATAACCGCCGCGCACCGACCACCTCCCCCGTCGCCCCGGCGGAGGCCGGGGCCGCTGCGTTATAGTCCACCCCTCTGCCTCAAACCCAGCGGCCAGCACCGGGTTGAACCTGCCCCGCAGGTTCAAGGATCGTCCAGGGGACGATCCGACCCGGCGCTCCTCCGCCGGGGCGACGATCAGGCGAGCAGTTTCTCTTTTGCGATCTTCTCTTTCCACACCAAAGGCGCCAGCTGGTGCACATTCGCACCCGTGGAATCCACCGCCACGGTCACCGGAAAATCGCTGACCTCGAATTCGTAGATCGCCTCCATCCCGAGATCTTCGAAGCCGACGACCTTCGAACCCTTGATCGCCCGCGCGACCAGATAGGCAGCGCCGCCGACCGCCATCAGATAGGCGCTCTGATGATCCCGGATCGCCTCGACCGCAGCCGGCCCCCGCTCGGCCTTGCCGACCATCGCGAGCAGGCCCTGGTCGAGCATCATCCGGGTGAACTTGTCCATTCGCGTCGCGGTGGTGGGGCCGGCGGGGCCGACCACTTCCTCGCCGACCGGATCGACCGGCCCGACATAATAGATCACCCGCCCGGCGAACTCGACGGGAAGCGGCTCGCCTGCATCGAGCATGTCCTTGATCCGCTTGTGCGCCGCATCGCGGCCGGTCAGCATCTTGCCATTGAGAAGAAGCCGGTCGCCCTGCTTCCACGACTGAACGACCTCGGGCGTCAGCGTATCGAGATCGACCCGGATCGCCGCCTTGTCGGGCGTCCAGTTGACGTCGGGCCATTCTTCGAGCTTCGGCGCTTCGAGATAGACCGGCCCCGAACCGTCGAGCGTGAAATGGGCGTGGCGGGTCGCGGCGCAATTGGGGATCATCGCCACCGGCTTCGACGCGGCATGGGTCGGCCAGTCCATGATCTTCACGTCGAGGATGGTCGACAGCCCGCCAAGCCCCTGCGCGCCGATGCCGAGCGCGTTGACCTTGTCGAAAATCTCGACGCGAAGCTTTTCGATATCGGTCTTCGCCCCGCGCTGCTTCAATTGCGCCATGTCGATCGAGCCCATCAGGCTCTGCTTGGCGAGCAGCATCGCTTTCTCGGCGGTGCCGCCGATGCCGATGCCGAGCATCCCCGGCGGGCACCAGCCGGCGCCCATTTGCGGGATCATCTCGAGCACCCAGTCGACGATCGAATCGCTCGGGTTCATCATCTTGAACTTGGACTTGTTCTCGCTGCCGCCGCCCTTGGCCGCGACATCGATCGAGACCGTGCTGCCCGGCACCATCTCGACGTGGAGCACGCTCGGCGTATTGTCCTTGGTGTTGCGGCGGGTGAAGGCCGGATCGGCGAGGATCGAGGCGCGCAGCTTGTTCTCGGGGTTGAGATAGGCGCGGCGTACGCCCTCATCGATCACCTCCTGCAGCGAGCGATCCGATTCGAGCCGGCAATCCTGCCCCCATTTGACGAAGACGGTGACGATCCCGGTATCCTGGCAGATCGGCCGGTGCCCCTCGGCGCACATCCGGCTGTTGGTCAGGATCTGCGCGATCGCGTCCTTCGCCGCCGGGCTCTGCTCAGCCTCATAGGCGACGCCCAGGGCGCGGATATAATCCATCGGATGATAATAGCTGATGAACTGAAGCGCGTCGGCGACGCTCTCGATCAGGTCGGCTTCGCGGATAGTGACGGTCATTGGCCTCGCTCGACATGGGAATGCGGGTCGCGCCTAACCCAGTTCCGCGCGAAAGGGGAGAGGCGCGAACGCACCTCTCCCCCAAGCTCATGCCGCCTCGCGCACCGGCGCCTTGCCGAGCGCCTTGTGCCAGGCGGGCATTGCGGCGACCCGATCGAAATGGCGCTGAATGGCGGGATAGTTGGCGAAATCGACCGGAAGCCGGTCGCGATAGGGCTCGCACGACGCGACGGCATAATCGGCATAGGTGATCGTTTCGCCGACCATGAACATCCGGTCAGCCAGATGCGCCTCGAGCACCGGCGCGAACCGATGAAAGCCCTGTTCGGCCCGCTCGACCACCGCCGGATCGGCCGCGCCCCGGCCTATCGCCGGCTTCACCGCTATCTCGAAGAACAAGGTGCCGAGCGCGCCGTTGAAATGGATCGCCTCCCAATAGAGCCAGCGGAGGATCTCGATCCGCGCGCGCATGCCCGGAGGGAAGAGCGATTTGTCGCTGGTCGATTCAGCCAGATAGACGCCGATCGCGTTCGACTCCCACAGCGTCATCTCGCCGTCGACCAGGGTGGGCGCCATCCCGTTGGGGTTGATCGCACGATAGGCGGGCGACTGGGCTTCAGCACCGGACACCTCAATGAGTTCGACGGGAAGACCGAGGTGATGGATCACCGCCAGCGGCTTACGGCTGGTGAGCGAACCGGGCAGGATATAGAGCTTCATGGGAGCCTCCAGAACAGGGGCGCCGACCCGATGCCGGTCGCCTGTGTCCTTGACGGGGGCCACCCCCGAAAGGATTCGCGGACCTGAATTTTTCGGCACCGAATCCTTTCTGCCACTGCCAGCGTCATGGTTTCGAAAAGGCGCAACAACAGGATCGAACCAATGAGGGACAGCGCACGCGAAACCGGCGATGCGGCCCGCACGGCCTTTGACCGTCGGCTGGGCGAGATCCGCCCCGCGCTCCATCGTTACGCCGCGCGCATGACCGGGTCGGCGCTCGACGGCGAGGATGTGGTGCAGGATGCGCTTGTCCACGCGCTCGCCGCGTTCAACGGGGCATCGCCGCTGGAGAATGTGGATGGCTGGCTCTTCCGGATCACGCACAACGCAGCGATCGATTTCCTCCGCGGCCGCAGCCGACGCGGCGCGGCGCTGCCGCTCGACATGGCGGGCGCGGTGACCGCCGTGGACGATACCGCCAGCCGGATCGCGTCCCGGGCGGCGCTCCGCGCCTTCATGCAGCTCCCGCCCCAGCCCCGGAGCGCGGTGATCCTGAAGGATGTTCTCGGCCATTCCAATGATGAGATCGGCGCGATCCTCGGCGCCACGCTGCCGGCGGTGAAGGCGGCGCTCCACCGCGGCCGGGCGCAATTCAAGCTGTTGGCGGAGGCTGGCGGCGAGAGGCCGCTCCCGACCCTGGACAACGACCAACTCGCTCGTCTCGCGCGCTATGTCGACCGCTTCAACGCGCATGATTTCGACGGCGTCCGCGCCATGCTGTCGGAAGATGTGCGTTTCGACCTGGTGACGCGGGCGCGCTCGGTGGGCCGTTCCGCCATCACTTCCTATTTCACCAATTATCGCGGCATCGACGACTGGCATTTGCGGATCGGCCTGGTCGATGGCCAGCTGGCGGTGATCATGACGGATCCCCGCACCGGCACGAGCAATCCGACCAACATCATCGCGCTCGATTGGGCCGGGGATTCGGTGAGCCGGATCCGCGATTTCCGCTATGCCCGTTACGTGCTCGACGGCGCCGAGATCGTCCTGCTGCCCCAGGTCGGCCAGCGGCGTTTGACCGGCGCTTGATGCGCGCTATCCCCGTACTGCAGCACCAGTCGAGGAAGCCGATGTTCCGACTGGCCGTCACCGCAGCCCTGCTCGCCTCAGCCGCACCTGCGATGGCGGCGCCGATCGCCTGCTCGCCCCGGTCGGGCTGCCCTGGGCGTGGGAGAAGTACCGCCCGTTCGATCGATCTGCCAATCAGTGAAATGCTTCCTTCACCATGCCACGAAAGCAATTTTGCAAGATTAGGCGCTAACCGAAACGAATGATTGGCTCTTTCCACCCGTTTCGAGCGCTGACGACGACCGCGGGCGCGTTCCGCGACGATCTCGCGCCAGGGCACGAGCGGGCAGCCGGGCAGGCTGAGGCACTTCAAACCCAGGTCGATCAGCTCGCGGCGACATGGCCTTTCGCGCTGGCGGCCCTGGTCTGCGCCCCCTGCCTGTCGTGGTACATGGCATACAGGCTTCATCGACCCGATCTGCTCGATGCGATCGAGTATCGCGGCGGCCTCGTCATCGGGCTCGGATTGCTGGCATGGGCATTGCTCTCGCTGCCCGCCTTTGCCCGCTGGTCGCCGCACGCGCATGTTCGCGGCGCAACCATAATCGCCGCCGGGATCGCCGCCGCACTGTTTTCGCTGCTCGGCGTCGCCGCTGAATTCCCCGTCAGCCCAGTCCAGCTTGCGAGCTTCGTCGCGATCTTCAGCGCCATTGTGGTCGCAGCCGTGGTGCTGCACCCGGTGCGCGCGGCGACGATCGCTTTCGCCGCCGCGCTGGTCGTCGCGATCACCTTTCAGTCCCGCTTCGGGCCGGCGAGCGGCGTCGCGTTCGTCTTCTTCCTCTATCTCGCCACTGCCACCTATCGCCTCGCCAAGCTCGACCAATCCGCATCGGGGAGCCGCGGCGCCAGCGAATCTCAGGGTCGAATGGCCGCACGCCTCGTCCACGAATTCGAAAGCCACACCACCGGCTGGTTCTGGCAGACCGACAGCCATGGACAGGTGATCTATCTGTCGAGCAAGGTGGCGACCGAGCTCGATACACCCGAGGCGCCGGCAATCGGCGAAATGCTCACCGCCCTGTTCCGGATGGACAGCGCATCGCCCGAGACCGAGCGCACGCTTGCCTTCCACCTCTCGTCGCGCACCGCTTTTTCGAACTATTCGGTTCGTCCGGCGAGCGCCAGCAAGCTCGAGCGCTGGTGGTCTATTTCCGGGCGCCCGACGACTGACGAGCTCGGCCGCTTCCAGGGGTTCATCGGCAGCGGCAGCGACCTGACCGAGCGCCGGCGCGCCGATGCCGAGATCACCCGCCTCGCGCTGTTCGACAGCCTGACCGGCCTCGCCAATCGCCAGCGATTGCGGCTGTCGCTCGATCAGATGCTCCATCAGCCGAAAGGCGCGTACCGCGCCACGTCGCTGCTGCTGCTCGATCTCGACCGGTTCAAGGCGGTCAATGATACTCTCGGCCACCAGGTCGGCGATTCGCTGCTCAAGCAGGTCGGCCAGCGCCTGCACCGCGCGGTTGGCGATGCCGGGCTGGTCGGGCGGCTCGGCGGCGACGAATTCCAGGTCGTGCTGCCGAGCGAATCCAACCGCGAGCGGCTCGGCGAGCTTGCCCGGGCAATCATCGCTGCCCTTTCCCAGCCCTATTTCATCGACGGATCGTCCATTACCATCGGCTGCTCGATCGGCGTGGCGATCGCGCCCGAGGACGGCCGCGATTCGGAAACCCTGATCCGCAATGCCGATCTCGCGCTCTATGCCGCCAAGGCCGACGGGCGCGGCATCCATCGCTTCTTCCGCCAGGAGCTGCTGATCGGTGCGCAGAGCCGCAAGCAGCTCGAGGACGATCTTCGCCACGCGCTCGCGCAGGACCAGTTCCACGTCGCCTATCAGCCGGTGGTCAGCACCAGGACCGAGCGGATCGTCGGCTATGAAGCGCTGATCCGCTGGGATCACCCGACCCGCGGCGCCATCTCGCCCACCGAGTTCGTGCCGGTCGCCGAGGATACTGGGCTGATCGAGGCGATCGGCGAATGGGTGTTGCGCACTGCCTGCATGGAGGCGGCGACATGGCCGAAGGATATTCGCGTCGCGGTCAATGTCTCGCCGATCCAGTTCGCGAATCCAAGCCTGCCGACGGTCATCACCAGCGCACTCGCAAAATCCGGCATCGCGCCCGACCGGCTCGAACTCGAGATCACCGAGGGCGTGTTCCTCGACGAGACGGCATCGTCCGAGCACATGTTCAAGATGCTGAAAGGCCTGGGCGTGCGCCTTGCGCTCGACGATTTCGGTACCGGCTATTCGTCGCTCGGCTATCTGAAAAAAGCGCCGTTCGACAAGATCAAGATCGACCAGAGCTTCGTGAAGGGCGCAGCGATCGCCGGCAACCGCAATTCAGCGATCATCAAGGCGATCGTCACGCTCGCCGACACGCTCGGCATGGAGACGACGGCGGAGGGCGTCGAGGTACAGGACGAGATCCTGCTGATCCGCGAACTCGGCTGCAGCCACATCCAGGGCTATGTCTATGGCAAGCCGGCGCGCGCGGCCGAAGTGGTCAGGCAACTCGCCGCCGCGGACGGCATGGCGACCGCCTCTGGTTACCGAGTCAGCCGGAGCCCGCGCCATTCGATGATCCGCAACGCCCGAATCGCCGCCGGCGATGTCGAAGGGGAAATCCGGATCCGCAACATGTCGGCGACCGGCGCGATGATCGACGGCATCGATGTCGGCGATGACGCGATCGGAATCGAGATCCTGATCGAGCTGCTCGAGGATCAGATGTTCCCGGCCAGAGTCAAATGGGCGGCCGATGGCAAGGCGGGCCTCGAATTCGCGCAGCATTTCAATATGGAGCGCCTCTCCGCGCCTGCCTCCGCCTCAGCGATGCCGATAAAGCGATCGGCCTGACCCTTTCTTTCCGTCTCCCGGAAAACGCAGCCTCAATCCCGCCCCTCCGGCGCCCCGAGCGGGAAATAATGCCGGTAGGGCCGCGCCTCGTCGAGCGCCCGCGCATAGGAAGGCCGCGCCAGCAGGCGACGACGATAGGCGTGGACGTTCGCGAAACGCTCGGGGATCGCATGAGTCCAGTCGGCATAGAGCAAGGAGGGCGCCGCAGCGCAGTCGGCCAGGCTGAAGGCCCCGCCCGCCGCCCATTCGCGGCTCGCCATCCACCGGTCGAGCACTTCATAGGCGGTGTCGAGCTGAGTCCGCGCGTCCTTCACTCCCTGCGCGTCGCGCGCCTCCTCGCCACGCAGTGCGTCTCCGACGACCTTCTGCATCGGCGTCATCACATAATTGTCGAAGAAGCGGTCGAGCAGCCGCACCTCGATCGCCGCATCGGGATCTTCCGGGATCAGCCGCACCGGCCCGGGATGATGGACGCCGAGATATTCGATGATCACGCTCGCCTCGGGCACCGGCCGCTCGCCGTCGACCAACAGCGGGAAGCGCCTAATCGGCCACAGGGCGCCAAAGTCGCTGTTCGCCGGCTCGCTGCCGTCGAGCATGACGAAGTCGAACGGCACGTCATTCTCGTAAAAGGCGATGAGCGCCTTCTGGTGATAGGATGAGAAGGGATGGCCATAGAGTTTCAGGGTCATGATCGCTCCTCCTTATTGCCTTGTCAGCACGATATGAGTCGCCTTCTCGCCCTGGGCGTGTTCAGTCACCGCATAGCCGAGCCCGGGCAGATCGAGGCCGGCAAAGAGGGGCTCGCCACGCCCGAGCAGCACCGGCGACAAAACGAGGTGCAGCTCATCGATTGCGCGGACGGCGAGATATTGCCGTATCGTAGCCGCGCCGCCGCCGATCCGGATATCGCGCTCACCCGCCGCTTCCCTCGCCAGCGCCAGCGCAGCGTCGGGGCCGTCCGTCACGAAGTGGAACACGGTGCCGCCCTTCATCTCGATCGGCGCCCGCGCGTGGTGAGTCAGGACGAAGACCGGGCAATGATAGGGCGGCGTATCGCCCCACCAGCCCTTCCATGCGTCGTCCGGCCAGTCGCCGCGAATCGGGCCGAACATGTTACGGCCCATGATCCAGGCGCCCATCCCGGCCATCGAGCGGGCGGCATAGTCCTCGTCCACGCCGGACGACCCGCCCTCTTCGCCGAACATCGTGCGAAAGGTCTTCGTGGCGAAGGCCCATTCATGCAGTTCCTTGCCGCGCACGCCGAGCGGATGGTCGAGGTCCTGGCCGGGGCCGGCCGCAAAGCCATCCACCGAAATAGAAAAAGCGCCGACACGAACCTTCGCCATCTTTCCTCTCCAAAACCGATTGCGAATCACAACTGGTTGCTGATCGCATAACTGCTCCTATGTTACAACCAGTCATGACGATCCATATCGACGATCCGCGTTCGGGCTGTCCGATCAACCTCACCATCCAGGCGCTGGGCGATCGCTGGAGCCTGATCGTGATCCGCGACGTGATGTTCGGCAATCGCCGCCATTTCCGCGAATTGCTGGGCGGTTCGGAGGAGGGCATCGCCTCGAACATCCTCGCCGACCGCCTGAAGAAGCTGGTCGCCGCCGGGTTCCTCGCGATCACTGACGATCCGAGCCACAAGCAGAAGCATATCTACAGCCTGACCGAGCCGGCGATCCAGCTCGTGCCGCTGATCGTCCAGCTCGGCGCCTGGGGCCGCCGCCATCTGCCCGTCACCCCGGTCCTCGCGATTCGTGCGCAACTGCTCGAAGAGGGCGGCCCCGAGATGTGGGCCGACTTCATGGACGAACTGCGCACCACGCATCTCGGCGCAACGCCTAGCGGCCGCCCGAGCGTCGCGATGCGGCTCCGGGCGGCCTATGAGGCGATCAAGGCATCGTAACGCGAGACGTGCCCGTGGCTGCGCGTCGCGAGCCGAGGACTCGATGAGCCTTCGCTCCTCCATTTCACATTGCCTGCCAGACTTCAGCGCGAAAAAGCACCTCCCCGGACCCATCGGTCCTTGCTAGGTAGTTCTGCGTGGCGCCTTCCCGCGCCGCGCCGACGGGGCAGGAAAGCATAAAAATTTTGTCGCGTTCCGTGTTCGTTCCCTTGCCTTTCACGCAGCCCGCAGAACTCCACGCGTCGCTGCGCTGCAGCGTTTTGGCGGTGTGACGAGACGAGTCAAAATAGCGACGAACCGAGTCACGAAAACGTCATTTACCGGCTTGCCCTGAAATGGAATTAGGCACAATCTGTAGCGGTTGAGTTCGGGGGCGAACCCAATAACTGGTAGAGCAACAACCGGGATCCTATATTGCGGTATGGTCTTTCCCCGCGCTGTGAGGCGCGGGCGGGGAAGATTTTGTTCTCCGGGTTTGCCCCTGAAATGGTAGACAGGGGGTTCGCCCCCGATTCGAACGGACCGGGAACACCCAGGGCGATCCGCCAGGACACCGGTTGAGTATGTTTGATGGAAGCGGGGACGAAAGAGCGATGGATTTCAGAGACAGCCAGGAAGCGAGCGTAACCATGCCGACCGATGCAATCGAAGCCGTAACGGCTGAAGCGGCGCCTGCCGCGGACACGTCGAGCAAGCATGGCGGCGCGAAGCGCAAGCTCGCCGCGCGCACCGATTCGAAGTCGGTGAAGCAGCAGCTCTACCCGGTCGAGGTCGATCATTCGCGCGACGCCCTGCTCACCGATTTCGGCAAGGACACACTGACTGACCGCTATCTGCTGCCGGGCGAGAAGTACCAGGACCTGTTCGTCCGGGTCGCCTCGGCCTATGCCGACGACGCCGCGCATGCGCAGCGCCTCTACGACTATATCTCCAAGCTGTGGTTCATGCCCGCAACGCCGGTGCTCTCGAACGGCGGCACCGGGCGCGGCCTCCCTATCTCCTGCTTCCTCAACTCGGTGCCCGACAGCCTGAACGGCATCGTCGACACCTGGAACGAGAATGTCTGGCTCGCCTCGCGCGGCGGCGGCATCGGCACCTATTGGGGCAATGTCCGCGGCATCGGCGAGCCGGTCGGCCTCAACGGCAAGACAAGCGGCATCATCCCGTTCGTGCGGGTGATGGATTCGCTCACCCTCGCCATCTCGCAGGGCTCGCTGCGCCGCGGTTCGGCCGCTGTCTATCTCGACATCTCGCATCCCGAGATCGAGGAATTCCTCGAGATCCGCAAACCCTCGGGCGATTTCAACCGCAAGGCGCTGAACCTGCATCACGGCGTGCTGATCACCGACGCCTTCATGGAAGCGGTCCGCAACGGTGAGGAATGGACGCTGACCAGCCCGAAGGACGGCTCGGCCCGCGCCACGGTCGACGCGCGCTCGCTGTTCCAGAAGCTGGTCGAGACCCGCCTCGCGACCGGCGAGCCCTACATCATCTTCTCCGATCACGTGAACAAGGCGATGCCCAAGCATCATCGCGATCTCGGCCTCAAGGTCTCGACCTCGAATCTCTGCTCGGAGATCACGCTGCCGACCGGCAAGGACCATCTCGGCAATGACCGCACCGCCGTCTGCTGCCTGTCGTCGCTGAACTTCGAGACCTGGGACCAATGGAAGGGCGAGAAGGGCTTCATCGAGGACGTGATGCGCTTCCTCGACAATGTGCTGCAGGATTTCATCGACCGCGCCGAACCCGGCATGGAGCGCGCCGCTTACTCGGCGATGCGCGAGCGGTCGGTCGGCCTCGGCGTGATGGGCTTCCACAGCTTCCTCCAGGCGCGCGGCCTGCCCTTCGAGGGCGCGATGGCCAAGAGCTGGAACCTGAAGATGTTCAAGCACATCAAGGCCCAGGTCGACGAAGCCTCGATGCAGCTCGCGATCGAGCGCGGCCCCTGCCCCGACGCCGCCGACATGGGCGTGATGGAGCGGTTCAGCTGCAAGATGGCGATCGCGCCGACCGCGTCGATCAGCATCATCTGCGGCGGCACCAGCGCCTGCATCGAGCCGATCCCGGCGAACGTCTACACCCACAAGACGCTCAGCGGCTCCTGGTCGATCAAGAACCCCTATCTCGAGAAGCTCCTCATCGAGAAATCGAAGAATTCGGATGCGGTGTGGAACTCGATCCTCGAGCAGGGCGGCAGCGTCCAGCATCTCGATTTCCTGAGCCAGGAGGAGAAGGATTGCTTCAAGACCAGCTTCGAGATCGACCAGCGCTGGCTGATCGAGCTCTCGGCCGATCGCACCCCTTATATCGACCAGTCGGCGTCGTTGAATCTGTTCATCCCGGCCGATGTCGAGAAATGGGACCTGCTGATGCTGCACTTCCGCGCGTGGGAGCTGGGCATCAAGTCGCTTTACTATCTCCGTTCGAAGAGCATCCAGCGCGCCGGGTTCGCCGGCGGGGTGGAAGCCGACAACACGATCGATCTGCGCGAGATCCAGGTCGATGTGAAGAATTACGACGAGTGTCTGGCGTGCCAATGATCCCCCGGATCATTGTCTTTGGACCAGCCACTCTGGCGTGCCAGTGATGTGGCAAAACTAAATCGCCCTCACCCTCCCACACGGCTGCGCCGTGCGGGCCCCTCCCTCTCCCGCTGGGAGAGGTGTATTTGCCGCGCAACCCAATTCCCTCTCCCGGCGGGAGAGGGAGGGAGCCGCGTAGCGGCGGAAGGGTGAGGGTGAGTGCGTAACTACCGCAACCTCCCCTCAGGCAGCGTCGACCGCGCAAGGGATCTGCGCCGCAACGCGACCGAGGCCGAAAAACGCCTGTTGCGCGCGTTGCGCGAGGTATTCCCGACAGCGAAGTTCCGCTACCAGGTTCCGTACGGCCCCTATTTCGTCGATTTCCTGAGCTTCAGCAGAAAGCTGATCGTCGAGGTCGATGGCGGCCAGCACAGCGAGGCAGCGACCCATGACGTGGCCCGCACGCGCTTCCTCGAAGACGAGGGCTACCGTGTCCTGCGCTTCTGGAACAACGACGTGCTGGCGAATACGGACGGGGTGATTGCCGCGATCTCAACATCCCTCTCCCAGCGGGAGAGGGAAGGAGCCCCGAAGGGGCGGAAGGGTGAGGGCGACAAAGCGTCACACCTCACCCAATCACCCTCACCCTCCCATGCTTCGCATGGGTCCCTCCCTCTCCCGCTGGGAGAGGGAAAGGTGGGAGAGGGAAAGTGACCTTACGCCTCTTCCTCGAAGGTCACCGCCACGTCGGCGTTGGCGCTCAGCCGGACCTTGTCGCCCTCGACATCGGCGACCAGGCCGAGCGAGATGTAGTGATGGTGCCCCTTGTGGCTCCCCTCGCCGCTGTCGGCCTTGGTGAGCTTGATGCGGTTGCCATCGACATGGTCGACGGTGCCGACATGAACGCCGTCGGCGCCGATGACGTCCATATGTTCCTTGATTGCGCTTGCGTCAGCCATGTGCAGTCCTCCTTCGTTACGGGTGCGTCCCCCCAACGCACGCTATCGTATTTCGATGCAAGGAGCATGTCAGGATGATCGGCACTTCATCTCGATTTTCGCCCGCGCGGCTTTCAGCGCTGATCGTCGCCCTGCTCGCGCTGTCCGCCTGCGCGGCGCACCAGGTCCATTCGGCGGTCGCGCCCGAGGCGCCCGGCTTCCTGCTCGGCGTGTGGCACGGCTTCATCTTCCCGATCGCCTGGTTCTTCTCGCTCTTCATGTCCGATGTCGCCGTCTACGCCGTGCCGAACAATGGCGGCTGGTATGATTTCGGCTATTTCCTCGGCATTGTGTTCTTCGGCGTCGGCTCGCACCGCTCGCAGAAGGTCGTCGTCGAAAGGGTCCGCCGCTGATGCTGCGCGCGCCCCTCATCATGGCGTCGGTCGCCGCGACCGCCGGGATCGCCGGGCTGGTCGTGTTCACCCGGCCGGGGCGGAGCGAGGGCGCCGTCTATGGCCGCCGCATCGCCGGCACCATGCTGATCGCGCTGGCGCTGCTGCTCGGCCGCTTCGCCTGGGCGCTGAGTTCGTGGGGGGCGGGGTCATGATTGCCAGACCCTATGCCAATCTCGCGCCTGAACGATTTCGTCGGCCGTTTGGGGCGCTTCTTTTCGTGGCGGCCCTGGGCTGCGTGGCGACCTTCGCGTTGCGCGACCTGGCCCATGTGCCAACGCCTTGGGACCAAGGCGTCCAGAACCTGTTCTTCTTCATGATGGGCCTGAATTTCCTGGTCTGGCCGAACGACGGCGGCGTTTCCCCTCTTGCTTCCCGGGTGATCGGCGGCGGGCTCGTTACCGTTCTCCTCTTCTCCTTCGCTACCTATATTATTCGTCATCTCTGAAAGGCGTATCCATGTCCCTCACCGAAGCCCGCAAGCAGTACAAGCCGTTCGAATACCCCTGGGCGTTCGAGTTCTGGAAGCGCCAGCAGCAGATCCACTGGATGCCGGAGGAAGTGCCGCTCGGCGAGGATTGCCGCGACTGGGCGCAGAAGCTGAGCGACCATGAGCGCAACCTGCTCACCCAGATCTTCCGCTTCTTCACCCAGGCGGATGTCGAGGTGCAGGATTGCTATCACGAAAAATACGGCCGCATCTTCAAGCCGACCGAGATCAAGATGATGCTCGCCGCCTTCTCCAACATGGAGACGGTGCATATCGCGGCCTACAGCCACCTGCTCGACACGATCGGCATGCCCGAGAGCGAATATGGCGCCTTCCTCGAATATAGCGAGATGAAGGACAAGCACGACTATCTGCAGACCTTCGGCGTCGACACCGACGAGGACATCGCCAAGACGCTCGCCATGTTCGGCGGCTTCACCGAGGGGCTTCAGCTCTTCGCCAGCTTCGCGATGCTGATGAACTTCCCGCGCTTCAACAAGATGAAGGGCATGGGCCAGATCGTCACCTGGTCGATCCGCGACGAGAGCCTGCACTGCGAGGGGATCATCAAGCTGTTCCACGCCTTCTGCAAGGAGCGGGACTGCATGACCAAATCGGTCCGTTCCGACATCATGGACATGTGCCAGACGACGGTTCGGCTCGAGGATGCGTTCATCGATCTCGCCTTCGAGATGGGCCCGGTCAACGGCATGACGCCGAAGGAGATCAAGAAGTACATCCGCTACATCGCCGACTGGCGGCTGGGGCAGCTCGGCATGAAGCCGATCTACATGATCGACGAACACCCCCTGCCCTGGCTGGCGCCGATGTTGAACGGGGTGGAGCACGCCAATTTCTTCGAACAGCGCGCGACTGAATATTCGAAGGCGGCGACGCGGGGGAACTGGAACGAGGTTTGGGACGGGTTCGACAAGCGGCAAAAGGCCAAGGCCGGGCCGGCGGCGAATGAGGATGCCGGCAGCGGTGAGGCTGGCGGGGATATGTTCTCGGCGGCTGGGGTGGCGGCGGAGTAGGCTTGCCGCAGGAGCTGGAACAAGATATGCACAAAGGAGGAACTTTTCTGATTTTGTGCATATCCAAGGCATTAAAGATTTGAACGTGAATCAGAATCCCAAAGCAATTGCCAACCTAATCCTTGAGGTTGCGAATACGCTTGGAACACGTGCCTCGAATTTATCAGTTAATAAAATAGCTTACTTCGCACATGGGTCATACTTAGCGAAATATAAGAAGCCGCTTATAGATGCAAAAATAGAGGCTTGGCAGTTTGGGCCGGTCTTTCGTGAGATATATCACGAATTCAAAAAGTGCGGTGACAAACCTATAAATTTTTTCGCCAAGGAGCTCAACCTTGAGACGGGTGAAATGGAAGTAGCCCGCTACGAGTTACCTGTCGAAGAAGAAGAATTCCTCCGAGATGTTATCGAGAGCTATCTTAAGATGACGCCCGGATACCTGGTAGAGAAGTCACACCTAGCAGACAGTCCTTGGCATAATGCTTGGTATCATGAGGGCCGCATCAATCCAGGAATGGAAATTTCGGATACGGCAATCTTAGAATATTTTACTGATCAAGTGAGGCATTGATGAAAGCAACGCTGGAAACGATACTCAAGAAAGTCGCCAATCCGCCAGCGCCCCAAAATTGGGTGCGATTGATAGTGGCGGATGACCAGCTGAGCACCGCTATTCGCATCGCGAACCTCGCGTTGGGCATCCCTGCGTTCAACTATGTCATTGGCATGAAGATGTGTCATGATCGCGTACAGTACAAGCTGGAGCTGGATACAGCTTTGAAGGCTACTGCAGGATATGGCGCGCCGGCGGGAAGAGAACAGAACGGAGAGTTTGTTCGAGCCTTTTGGGAGTATGACAAAACTCGTCAGTATTCTGAAGCAAGGTGCCTCGATAGCTATAATGGCTTTTTCCCTATATCTCGCCATGTCAAAATTCCTACTAAACCAACCTTCACGATATTGGAGAATAAGCAGCAGATTCCGGTAGTTCTTTGTGGGTGGAAGACCGTTCCGCTTGACCTTTCTCAGCGCCGTATCATTTCAACTGTTTATGAAAGCGGCCTGTTCTCATACGGCGCCTATCGCCATTCTCCTGCAGAGATCGTGTTCTTTCCAGAATTTGAAACAGAAACAGGCCCGCAGCGCTTTGCAGAGGTTTGGCGCAGGGGGGATTATGGGACACTTCCTGCGTCCGAGCTGCGGGATCTTCTAGAATTCTACTCCCTGGCCCAAGAGCAGGCGATCCCCATCATTCAGGAAAAATGGGCAAAGATTCAAGAAAAAGCCCGTGAGAAGGAGCGGCTCGAACGTGATATCGGCCGCGACGAGCCGCAGCCGATATCCTTACAGGATGACTTTTTTGATGGCCGGTAAGGTGGAAAACTAACTGATCACGCAACCGCACTACACAGTGAAGGACCGGGGTCGATCAGGATGATCAAATCTCCACAAGCCACATCGGTTCGCTTCGATGCGGAAAAGATGTGGGTGGAGTTGGACGACGGTCGGACCGTCGGCATCCCGCTCGTGTGGTTCCCACGGCTGCGCCACGGCACCCCCGAACAACGCGCTCAGTTGCGCATCAGCTCTGCCGGCTTGCACTGGGAAGAACTGGACGAGGACATTTCCATCGTCGGGTTGCTGGAGGGCCGTCGAGGCGGGACGTTCATGGCCGAGAAGCGTGTGTGATCCGGCGGCGAGGACCGCCGCATCGCCGGCCGGAACTGCGGTGGCGGGCTTGCCGCGAGGCCCTGATTACCGATCTTGCTTGTCGCCACACCGCGCCAACGAATATGGCACCCAATCCGTGATCAGCTTGTAGTTGCTAACCTGAGCCATCAACGGCCCGGCCATCGCCTTCGGCGTGATCGACGCGCTGAACGACTGCGCCACGGGATCGGCGTCGCTGACCGTCAGCGTCGCGCCCAGCACAGCCGATGGCGCGGCGGCATCGCTCGGCGCGTTGATCAGGCAGCCATCGGAATAGCTGGTGAGCAGGCTGCTCCGCTCATCGGTATACAGGCGGATCGAGCCGTGCTTGCCCTCGGGATCATATAATATCGGCTTGAGATAGATATACTTGCCGCTGAACCGATTAAACACCAGGTCGACATGGTCCCCGGGCACGAAGGCGCCCGGCACCGCCAGATAGGCCAGCGGTTTCAGCGGCACTGGCCCGACCTCGCGCGCCGAGAAGAAGCCGATGAAGGTCACTGCCTCGAACACGCCGTCGCGATCGCCGTCGATCAGGCAGGCCAGCGCCTTGAACGGCGTGAGATTGTCGCCCGACGTAAACGGCCCGAGCGCGAAGCGATCATCGTTGCAGAATACGGCGCCTTTTGAAGGCGTGCCGACGCCATCAGCCTTGCTGAACATGCGCGGATTGGGTGCGCGGATGAACGCCCTCTCGGTCAACACGGTGCCTTTCGGGACAGTTACCGAAAAGCCGTGCAGATCGATCGTGCGGTCCTCCTCGGTGCGTATCGTCGCGGGCCGGCGTAGCAACGCCCGCACCACGACATCGGCCTGGTGATAGGTCCTGCCATCGGCCGTCAGCGTCGCTGGATCGATCTGCAGTTCGCGAGGGGGCTGGATCAGATCGGTCTTGGCCTGCGCGACTGAACCCATGAGGCAGACCGCGGCCAGCCCGGATAGAAGATAGGGGAAACGTCGATGGCTGGGCACGATGAAGCTCCCCCGAGGGCATGGAGCCGGCATCATATTCACCAATGCTGCGCTGTCACGGCTTTTGCGGATTGCGGCCGCGCTGGATGGCGCCCGTAGCGAGCGGCGCGTAACGATCGCCGTTTTCCCTGTTCCTGACCGATAACAGGGAAAGAACAGGGAAGATTTTATTTTTTTGCCCCATTTTGCCGCTTTTCAGCGGTTTTTATGCAAATTAACGCAGCTTTTCGAGAGCGTTACCGTCTCCCTTCCCTGTTATTCGATAACAGGGAAACTGTCCGCGCGGAACAGCGAAGAGCCGCGCGCATAACAGCGAACGCCTGGGCAATAATAGGGACGGAAAGAAGCGCCGCGGTTTCGACCGTCATGTCAAAGAGCAAACCGAGCGGTTTTCACCCGCCCGGTTTGCACAATGCGCCGTTTCCGATTGCAGTTGAATCGACCGCCAAACCCCGGAGCGACCGGCACGCCTTCGCGCCCGCAATCGCCCTGTCGCGAACCGGTATCGAACCTGTCGGTGACCGCACCAACTCTCATAGCGGCGTATTGCCAGTCCCCCGCAAGGATCAGGCCCAGCGGAGCGCCGCGTCAGCCGTATCGTCGGGCCGCGTATTGAAGGCGATCCGCGCACCGGGGGCGTCGCGGTGGACCAGGTTGACCAGCCGCTCGAACAGCAACAGATGCTGCGGATTGGCGCGCACGCCGGCGCCGAACACCACGACATCATAGGGTTGCGCCGCCAGTGCCGCGGCAACGACTGCCTCCGCCGTCTCGCCGGTGTCGATCATGCACGATGTCGCCTCATGGCCGTGCCCGGCAAGCGCCTCGAGATCATGCGCGACGCCGGCCAGGATCACCTCGGCATTGATCCATGGCTTGTCGTCGAAGAAAGGCGCCGAGAAATCGATCACCGCCGGATCGAGCCCGACCACCAATATGCGTTTCTTTTCCATAGGTTCGTCCCCCTTCCCCGCCTGCGCGCCGGCAAATGGTCACCGCGCCCGCGTCGCGCTATACAATGAGAGCATTGCATTTTCGAGCATGGCGCAGGGGCCCGGTGCCCAACGGATAGCACCATGATGGCGCGATCCCCCGAAGCCAGTCACCCTTTCTCAACCAGTCCCCGGCATCCTCCCCGCATGGACCGCGGCTTCCTGGCAATGACGGGCGTGGCGTCGGCGCTGACCTTTGGCGGCGTGCTGCTCCTCACCGCGCCCTCGGCCAGCCAAAGCCCCGGCGCCGCGACGATCGCGCCGTCCTACGCTTATTATCCCAATTGCGACACGGCCCGTGCCGCCGGCGCGGCGCCGGTCTATCGCGGCCAGCCGGGCTATCGGCCCGAGCTTGACGCCGACGATGACGGCATCGCCTGCGAACCGCACCGGATTCACCTGGGCATCCACGTGCCGCACCGGGTTCGGATACGGTAGCGCCGGCGCCTGAGCAGGGCCGCGGAATCGATCTGTCGCGACAGCCGGGCGATCGGCCTGAAAAGGGGGCCGGCGACAGCGGCATCGCCTTCGAATCCAATCGGAATCATGTAGAGATCCGCATGCCACGCCGGATCCACCGACAGGACCGGCTTTCCCGGGGGAAAAGATCGTTGCGCCGCGCCGCTTGCTCTCTCGCCTTGTGCCTGCTCGCCGCGACGATCGGCGGGTGCGCCGCCATGAGCCAGCGGCACCGCCCGATGGCCATGGTCGAGGCGCCGGACGACCCCGGCCGGGCGTGGAAGGAGCGGATCGGCTCCGCCGACGCAGCCCGGCTCGACGCGCTGCCGGCGCGCTGGTCGGCCGCGCTGGCTGCCGCCCGGCCGCATTTCGCCGCCACGCTGGCGCGGGAAGGCGTGCTGCTCGTTCCCGCCCGCGCGCTGCGCTATCCGGCGCTGCCGCCGGGCTCCTATCGCTGCCGCGCCGTGAAGCTCGGCGCAGCCGGGCCGCGCCGGCCCGCCTGGCGCAGCTTTCCGCCTGCCTTCTGCTTCGTCGGCAGCGAAGCCGATGCCCAGTCCTTCACCAAGCAGACCGGCAGCGAGCGCGCCGCCGGCTGGCTCTATCCGGACGGCGGCACCCGCATGGTCTTTCTCGGCGCCTTTGCCGAAGGCACCGCCGCCGCGCCGGTCTATGGCGCAGCCAAGGGCCATAATGCGGTGGGCGTGGTCGAGCGCATCGCCCATTTCCGCTGGCGGCTGACCCTGGTGCCGACCGATGGATCGGCGCAGCTCACCATTTACGATCTCACCCCGGTCCCCGTCGAAGGGCAGATTCCGGAGACTGAATAAGGAGGTCGCCAGAAATCCGGACCATCGAACCGTTCGCCCCGAGGTGCCATCGAGGCCGCGCAGCGGCGCATCGAGAGCGCGCAGGCCCCGAGCGACAATCTGTCCCTCGATACGGGCCCTCGATACGCCGCCATGCGGCTACTCGGTCCCTACTCGGGACGAACGGGTGGGGTTTTACGCACGATGGTCTAAGCGTGCCCCTGGACCTCGCCGTTGGGGGCGAGCGGCAGGCTGAACGCGAAGCAGGAGCCGGTATGTCCGCTCTCCTTGAGCCACAGATCGCCGCCATGCGCCTCGACGATGGTCCGGCAGATCGACAAGCCGATCCCGGCGCCGTGGGGCTTGGCTGAATCGGACCATTGAAACAGCGTCTTGGCCGCCTCCGGCGACACGCCCTCGCCGGTGTCCTTGACCGAAACGATGACCTTGCCCTGCCGCATCGTGGTCGAGATCGTGACGCACCCGCCCGACGGGCCGAGCGCCTCGCAGCTGTTGCGGAGCAGGTTTATCAGCACCTGCTCGATCTGCGTGCGATCAGCGTCGAGTTCGATCTGTTCGGCGCTGCGATCGACGATCGCTGCGTTGCCGCAACCGGCCGCACGGACGAGCGCGACCGACTCATGGATGGCATCCTTGAGCCGGAAATGATCGCGCGGCGTCTTGCGCCGCTCGGTCAGCTTCTGCAGCTCGTGGATCACATCACCCCCACGACGGACAGCCGCGGCGATCGCCTCGAGCAGACCCTTGATCTGCGCGCGATGGTCGCCTTCCATGGCATTGAGCCGGCTGCAGGCAGCCACGTTATTCGCGATCGCGGTGAGCGGCTGAGTCATTTCGTGCGCAAGGGTGGCCGCCATCGTTCCCATCGCGCTCAATCTCGTCATGTGGATCAGATCGACCTGGAGCGCCTTGACCCGATCATCGAGAATCTTCTGCTCGGTTACGTCATGCCCTTCGCAGAAGATTCCGGTGACGGTGCCGTCAGGCGCCGTGATAGGCTGGTAGATCAGGTCAAGATAGCGTGTCTCGACATCGGCGCCCGGTTCGCGCTGCAGCTTCACGGGCGTCCATCTGGCGAGGAAGGCCTTGCCGGTTCGGTAGACCTGGTCTCGCTGCGCGAGAATCTCCTGGGTCGCCAGCTCGGGAAGCGCCTCGCGCATGGTGCGGCCCACCAGATCCCTGTCGCCGACCAGCTGCTGATACGCCGCGTTGGCAAAGGTGATGCGATGGTCGGGGCCTTCGGTGGTGGCGATGAAGTCCGGCGTCTGTTGAAACAGCTTGCGGAGCGCGCTCTTCTCGCGGCGCCGCCACTTGTTGTGGACCGTAAGGTCCACGAACGACGCGACATACTGAACGACGGCGCCTTGCCGATCGTGCACCGGCACGACGAGGAGCGAGGCCGAGACGCGGCCTCCATCCTTGCGCAGGCATTCGACATTCAGCGGCTCGGCTGAACCCTGGAACTCGCTTTCGATCAGCTTCAGCGTGTCCGGATTCTCGGCGCCCGTCAGAAGCCGCGCGAACGGCTTGTCGATCACCTCACTGCGTCGGAAGCCGGTCAGCTTGAGAAAACTGTCATTGGCGAAAATGATCCGATGGTCGGTATCAGCGCTGGTGAACACCATCGGCATGCGCGTCGCCTCGACGGCGACGACAAATGGACCGAGCGCCTGCTGGAAATGCTTAACGAGATCTTTATCACGTCTCTGTTCGTTTGCGCCCAACCCAGTTTCGCCCTTCCATGTCAGAGGTGCCAACGCGGCAATGGAGCGAAGTACAGCTAGTGAGTGTCGCGTCAACTATTGGCCGATGTCAAATCTGACTTTCACGCTTCGCCGCCGCGGCAAGGGGCGCGTTGCGCGGCTTGACTTCGTTCTGAATCGGGCCGTGCCTCGAGCCGTCTTTCCGTGCTCGGAAGGCAGGAGACCGGCAGGGACGGCCGCGAGTTGCCGGTCGCTATAGCGTCATGCCGACGGTAGCTGTCGCTTCGAAACCTGAAGCCGGTACCATGCTCCGGTCTTCCGGAGCATGGTTGTCGAGACCCAGCCGCGATATGATGCCTAAGGCTGCTTCGCACCCTCGCCTTTCTTGCCATGGTGTTGCTGACCTCCCGCAGATTGCAGCGCGGGATTGCCGCGCCGCACCGCCGGGGGCGTCGGGTTGACCGGGGTTGGCGTGGCCCCGGGAGCGAAGCCGCGCCGCGCCCCGGACGGCGGCACTTGCGTGGGCGAGCCGCGGTGGTGCTCCTGCGTAGCGCGCGGCTGCGGCAGCGGGTGAAAGGGCTGGGGTTGAACGGGCCGGGGTTGAGCGGGTTGGGGTTGAGGCCTCATCGGCACAGGCGGCCGCATCGCACCGGGCCGAACCGGCTGCACCGGTTGCCCGCGGTGCTGCTGATAGGCAGGCGGCGTCTGAGGCCGGGGGCCCCAGTTCGGCCGGTAATTGTCGTAGTAGCGGCGTTCCCATCGCGGGCGTTCGGTGTAGAAGCTCCGGCCGCGATAATGGCTGTCCCAATAGCTTCCGAAAATGAAGGACAGCACGCCGATACCCGAATAATCCACTATGCCCCGCCGCCGGCCGCGATCGTCCACGACGAGATCGCGACCGAAGATCCAGCCACGGTCATAGCGATAGCCGACGTCGCACCAGCTCCGGTCCCTCAGGCAGCCATAGACATCGACCCGGGCATTTCGGGCAATGCGGCGCACGATGGGATAATCGAAATCGGGGCCGGCGCGCATGCTCGTCGATCGGATCGTATAGCCGACCATGGCATGTTGAGCGAGCGCGGGAGCGGCGGGCACCGCCAGCGCGGCGAGCGCTGTCGCGAAAATCACCTTGCGCATGAATAATTCCTCCTGGTTCTGGTTTGAACGTCTCGATCGAAGCCTTCCGCTGTGACCAGCAAGACTGATCGTCGCACCCCTGTCGGGGCGCTGGGCTAACGACAGCGGGCGTCGCGATCGATTGCCTGGCCGGTGAGCGCTCCGGCACCTGCGCCGAGGACGGTTCCGAGAGCCTCCGACCTGCCGGGCGCCAGCAGGTTGCCCAGGATGCCGCCAGCGATCGCGCCGACGATGAGGCCGGTCGTGCCGTCTGACCGGCGGCAGTAATAACGCCCGTCACGTCCGCGATAGATCCGGTCCCGTCGCGACAGGCGTCGCTCGCGGTAGCGCGGATCGTCGCGATAATAGCGATCGGCCTCATAGCCGCCATAAGACGGGTCGGGCCGGTTATAGTCGTAATGGCGCCAATCAGCGGCGGGCCGATAATCGTCGCCATCGCTGACGCAGCCTGCAACCAACATTGCCGAGGCAAGGCCGAGGATTGCAATACGCATGATCATTCTCCCGTCGAATCTATACACACAGGATATTTCGCGGCCGGAATGCTTCCATACGTAGATATCACATGCCACGCAGGAGTAATGGCAAGGCACCAGGCATCGATTTCGCCTGACCTTCAGAAAGTGACTATCGCGTCTTCGGACCGGTAGTGAAGCCGTCCTCCGCCCCCCGGGAACGATCGCTTCGCCCCGTTCCACACACTCGCTGCACCGCGTCTCCGCACGACAGATGGCGCATGGCCCCGCCATGCCCTAGCACCCGACCATCGACGCCAAGCCCGGCCCGGAGAACCGCCCCGATGATCCCCGCCGCCCCGAATGCCCGCCATCCGGTGAGCCTGCTTGATTTCGGCGCGCGCGCCGACGGCCTGCCGGCCAGCAGCCCGACCAACTCGGCCGCGCTCAACGCGTTCGGCGACTGGGCGCGCGCCGAATCGAAAGCCGGGCGCGCCGTGCATGTCGTCGCGCCGCCCGGCACCTATTATTTCGACTATGCCGTGGCGATCAACTGCTTCAGGGGCATCTCGACCCTTCTCTTTTCAGGCTATGGCGCGACCTTCCTGCAGACCCGGCTGCGCGCCGAGCCCTGGCCGGTCAGCGGCAATGCAGTGCTGTACGGTAACCGATTCAATCCGCGGATCCGGGCGGCGAAGAAGGGCGCCACCCGGGTCGTGGCGATGACGCCGGCCGAACTCGGCGACTATGCCCCGGGCGAGGTGGTGATGATCGCCGGGCTCGACATCCAATATGGCGGCTACCCGCCGAACCTCAATTATTTCGACTTCGTGACGATCAGGTCAGTCGATCCGCGCAGCGGCGCCGTGACCTTCGAGCCGCCGCTCAGCTACGACTATCTTGCCGATTATCCCACCTATCCGCTTCCGAACAGCTGGAACGGCACGCGCATCTACAAGCTCGATCACGCCGGATTCACCTGGAATGTCGATCACACCTTCGCCGGTTTCGAGTGCCGCCATGAAGTCGAGCAGGGGGGCAATCACGTCACCGTAATGGGGCGCAAGATCACCTGGCGCGACTGCGTCACCCCGGGCTTTTCCGAGACCATCTGCGAAGAGTTCCTTGCCGAGCGCTGCGTCGAGCGAAGCTATACCGAGCCCGACAAGCTGGTGAAGAAATCGGTCCGCCGCGACGGGAAACTGATGGCCGGGCTCGGCCTGCAAAGCAGCAGCATCGATCTACTCATCGCCGAGAATTGCACGATCCGCCATGTCGCGAGCGGCGGCAAGGTGATGCGGGTCACCAATTGCGATATCGAAATCGTCAGCCCCGGCTGCCAGTTCGGCTTCAACGAATCGACGCGGTTCGAGAATTGCCGTATCGGCACCGCCAATTATCTCTATCCCTATATCGCGAAGGGCGCCCGGTACAATTTCGTCGATGGCGTCAACATCACCTACGCGAACGGCGTGTTCGTGGTGCTCAAGAACGACGCATGGGCGCAGGGCGGCGGCATCACCAACTGGAATGCAGTGCCGGGGCAGGTTCTGTCCTTCTGCCGCGGCAAGGCCGGCACCTCGACCGCCGACGGATCCTTTCTCGCCAGCGACCTGGGCGCGGGGACAGTCGTCTCGATCGAGGACCGGCCGGGCGCCATCGCCATCCACACCACGCTGAAGCATGCGCGGGTGCCCGCCTGGTCGTCAGGCCAGGTCTTCATCAAGCATCGCAACGCCCCCGTCTTCGCGAACTGCACCGGCCCCGAGGCGGTGCGGGTGGCGACCGAAGCCGAACGGGCCGGCCGGCGCTTCGGCGACTATTTCCGCTATCTGCTCGACGCGAAGACGATCCGGCAGGGCGCTGCCTTCTGGGGCCGCAGCGGCACGCTGGTCGGGCTTCGCGCAACCGTCGTCAAGCCGGCCGCGGCCGCGACGGCCATGAAGGCGACCCTGGGCGAAATGGCCGCCTATCGCGCGAGCACCATGGACAATCCGCGCCTCTTCCAGATCGAGCTCGACCTCACCATCGCCGGCAGGCGGGACTTCACCCAACACGGGCTGCGCGGCGCCGTCGGCAACGACCGGGTGACCTATGACGGCCTCGTCCAGGATCGCCTCCCCGCCGACACCTGGTGCGAGGAGGGCATGCCACTGCTCTTCTGCCCGGGCGCGCCGTTCCTCAGCAACCCGGCCGCCGCGCCGGTCTTCGAGCTGATCTTCGAATTCGATATGGGCCTGATCGGGAAGCCGACCGTCGTGCATTCAGGCGCGACATGACCGGGCTATTGCGCCGGAAGCCCCGCCTCGCCCGCCGCCGTCGGCACCAGCCCCGGCGGCGTCGCTGCCCGCGCCAGGGAGGTCAGCTCGGGCGGCACCACCGTCACCACCTGCGGGCAGCGGAAACAGATGCTGTCGCCATTCTCCTCATGCCAGCGGCAGGTCGCGCGGATCTGGCAGGAGGGGAGCGCCGTCACCACCGGCGGCAGTTGCGCCGCGATCCGCTCTCCGAGGCCGCACCGCCCGTCAGCGAACTGAGCGCAGTTCGAACTCTCGCACCGCGCCGAAAAGCGGAAGACCCGGGTCGGATCGAGATCGCCCAGTTCAGCCATCATTGCCGGCGTGACCTCGGCGCTGCGCTTCAGATAGGCGATCCGCGGCTCGGCCGCCGTCCCCGAGACGATGCCGAAGGCATGCGCGTCCACCATGTCCGGCTGAGCGCTCGGGCACGACAAAGGCTGATCGGCATCGTCCACGGCAGGCGCGCCTAGAGCTGCCGGGCTTCCGGCGCCGACGGGATCTGGACGAAGCCGGCAAGCGTCTCGCCCTTGATGGTCAGGACGGCTGGATTGGCATGGATGCCGGCCTGTTCGAGATGCTTCACCACGGCATTGGAGAAATTGGTCGCCTTGACGGGATCCTGGATCATCCGCCCGGCGACCTGCCATTTCGCGATCAGCGGACCCTGCGCGCCAGCCTGGTCGCCCGCGAGCACGATCGCCTTGCGCAGCGCGTCAGGCAGTTCGTGAAGTGAAATCATTCCCGCATGGTTGCCCGGCTCATTGCTCATCAACGCCTCCGTCTTCTGGTCGAATTCATCGCCACGCTCGGCTCCGATCGGAACGGAGTCAACGAGACCTTTGCCGATACTGCCAGATTGGTTCTTTCTATCCGGACCGATTGGGCAACCGTGGGAATATTGTGGGCGATGTAGTTGCCGCCAACTCATCAGCCCGCCGCCACAATTTCATCGCCTCATCGATCAGCTCCGCCGCGAACGCAGTGGAGCGCTCCGTCACGGCAAGCGAGAGGCAATTGCCGGCTTCGAATTTCAGTCTCTCGGCGCGAGATTGGGCGCGATCGCCCGGGCGGGAAAGTGTCACGTCAGGCAGAATGCGGAGGCCCCGCTCCGGTTCCCGCTACGCCCCCCGGTTTGCGACGAACCGCAGCCCCACCCCGCCCGCTCCCCTATTGCCCGAACACTGCCTCGATCCGCGTATTGCGGTCGATCGGCAGGGTGATCGACTGCCCCGTTTCCACCGAGGTCTTGCCCCCCTGCCTGATCACCCAGCGATCGAGCTTTCGCCCCGGCTCGCCCGGCTCCGCAACGCTGATCGTCAAGTCGCCCTGCTTGCCGTCGAACACATGATAGGCTTCGACAAGCGGTTCGGCGGAGAGGGCCGGCACCGACAGCGCCGAGAACCCGTCAGTGGCGGCGAGATCGAGCACGACCTGCCTCGATTTCGCCTTCACGCTGCTGACGATCATCGTCAGGTCGATCCGCCTGATCCGCGGCGCCGGCTTGTCGCCGTGCAGGTTGAAGGCTGCCTTCAGGGTCAGCGTCGTCCATGCCGCCGGCATTGCCATCTTCTGTTTGATCTTGTCGTCGGCATCGTCGAGGATCAGGCTCATCAGGTCCTTCGCCAGCGCGCTTTGCTGCGCCTTGGTGATGCTGCCGTTGGAGAAATGGTAGCGATAGGATTTCACCAGCGAGACGGGCAGCCTCAGGCCGTAGAGCTGATCATCGCTGCGCACGATCCCCAGTTCGCCGATCTCGATGATGATCTCGACATCGCCCTTGTCCGGCAGGTCGGTCGCCGGCCCCTCGAACTGGATCCGGTTCAGTCTGATGTCAGCCATCATCTGCCGTTGCCAGTCGGGCTCGACGGCGCCGAGCCGAAGCGTGCTGATCTCGACGCTCATGCCGTCGTTCAGCGCAGCGATCGGATTGCCCCTGGTGTCGCCGTCGATGACGAGATCGACGTCGCGGTCGTCCATGGCGAGCTTTTCCACATCCTTGACCAGGCCCTCGCGGATCGCGGCCAGATTGCCCTTGAACAGCGGCTTCAACGTCTTGATGCGATCAAGCACATCCTTGTCGGTCCATTTGTGGAGCGGCTTCTCGCTGAGCACCGTGTTGACCTGCTCGTACAGGGTATCGAGCGACCAGTTGACCCTGACCGATTTGAGCAAGGTGGATTCGAACGCCCGCACCACGTTGTACAATGCCTCGGTGAGCGAAATCCGCGCCCGGTTGCGGATGCCGTCGATTGCGGTGAACGCGTTGGCATTGAGCATCCGGCTCCGTGCCGATGCTTCCTTGTCGAACAGCCCGGCGAGGCTGTCCATATTGTCGGCGAGATCGGCATAGCCCTGGCCAATCTGCTGACCAAGCTGCATCACCTCCTCGAAGACTGAGGCGCGCTGCTCGATTACCTCCTTGATCTCCTTCGAAAGTTTCTTCCAGGCCTCATCCTTGGTGGCGAGCTTGGCCAGTTGCGCCTCGATCTCGGCCTGCGGAAGCTGGGCGCTCTCATAAGCCTTTTTGAGATGCGATGCCGCAGGCGCGAGACCCTTGCCGACCGTCGACCAGGTCGAAGGCTTGGTTTCGGAAAGCTTCTTGATATCGGCGACGGTCAGCTTCTTGCCGCCCTCGGCCTTGGCCAGTTCCTGCGCCTCGCTCTTGGCCTTTTTGATGACGTCATCGGCGTCTTTCTTGGCCTCCTTGTACGCGTCGACCGTGTCGCTCAACCTGGTCTTGAGCGACTTGATCACCTCGCTCGGATCCTTGTCGAGAAAATCGGTCGCCTCGGCCGCCATCGAGGCGACGCCGCCGAGGATCGGCTGGCCGACCGGAACGACCTGGCACAGGGCGGCGGCCAGGTTCGCGGCGAACTTGATTTGCCCGATCTTCGCCATGTCGCCGGATGCCTGATTGTACAGGCGGGTATAGGTGACGTCGAGCTTGCCCTGGAGCTCGCCCTGCGCCTTGGCGAGGGCGGCGATGCGCTGAGTCAGGACCTCCGATTTCGCCTCGGCTGCGCTGATCTGATCGACGAGCTTCGCATTCTCCTTGAGGATCAGCCGCGCGGCCGCCTCGCTGCTCTCGGCGGTTTCGGCCTGCGCACGCTGCTTCTCGGCGACCCAGCTGGTGAACATCAGCACCTCGAGCGCCAGATCGACTTCCATCCGGTAGAGCTGGAAGGAGCCGGAGAGCGACAGCAACGGGGTATAGCCGGCGGGCTTGCCGAAATAATCGAGCCGCGCGGCAAGCCGCTGCGCGAGCGTCGCCAGCTCAGTCTGGACCGAGCGCCAATACGCGCCGTCCTTGACCTTCCATGCCTTGTTGGCGGTCGGGAGCGGATTGAGAAAGGCTGCGGCATAAAGGTCGATGAGGCGCTTCGCCTCGTCGCGCTGCTCAGTCAGATAGGCTTCGCGGACATAGTTCATCAGCTGCGGCACCAGCATCGGGTGAAGCCAGATGGCGGCGTCGGTCTCCTCGACTGTCTCGCTCGCCGGGCCGGCGTCGGTGCCCGCCTTCGCTTCCGAATCCTTGCCAGGCTCGGTGTTGTATTCAGCGAATTCGATCTTCGCATTCGCGCTGTTGTCGTCATTGTTCGTGAAGTGGATTTCGTGGCGATAGGTGCAGGTATAGAATCCACTTCTGCTCGGCGTGCCGGCACGGCCACCGAGCGCCTTGGGTGGAAGCGCACCCGCCTTGCCCGGCTTGCCTGACCAGAGCTTCTGGATCGCCGCCTGGTTGGTGACCAGCTTGCCGGCCGCACCACCATTGCCTGGATCGCCCGGCGCGACGCTCGGCTCGCCATTGGTGGGCTTCTCGGTCGTACCCTGCACTGTGTTGCGACGCTCGAGAATCTCCGCGACTTTCCATATTCGCCTGATGCCGAGCACCTCGCGGTCCTTGTGCTTGTCGAGCTTCACGGCGACCGTCGTCTTGATCCAGCTGTCGATATGGGAATCCTTGTCGACATAGCCGAACGGGATGTAGAGCGGGGAGACGTTCCTGCCGTCACCCCCATTCTGGCCCTTGCCGCCGCCCTGGCCATCAAGCCCGTCAGTGATGATGCGTTTGCGGGTAGTGCCCTTGGGCGTCACGACCTCGCTCACATAAATGACGGCATCTCCACCCGCATGGCCGTGGGCGCCGTTCACGCCGGGTGTCTTGCCGGTCGAACCCTGCGCCTTGGCCAAAGCCCAGGCGGGCGGGCTGGTGTCGATCCGCCCGTCACCCTCGAACTCGATCCTCCGGGCGTAAACAGTCAGGTCGCACTCGGGCAGCCACCAGTCGCAGCGGATGGTGAGCGTGTCGCAGATGACGGTGAGCTTCGCGACCTTCTGCCAGCCCTTTTCCCGCGTATCGTCGGCAAGCCGGGTTTCGCGCGGCACCGCAGTGACGCCGAACAGGGTTTGTTCCGGGTCCTTGTCGTCGACGATGATGTGCAGACCGGTTGCCGTCTTGTGCTTGATGTTCTGGGTGCTGTTCTGGACGGCGATGTCGTTGATTTTGGCGACCCCGTCCGCGCTCGGCATCGAATGGAAAAACCGAAGCTGGTCCATGATCGTGGCCGGTGTCTTCACGGTCATTGCATCCCTCCCCTCTTCCGCGTCGGATCATGCCGAATTTTTTGCCGGCCCGGCCGGTATTTTACCACCGTTTTGGGGATACTGGCCAGGCGCATCCGATTGCCGCGACCGCCCTGCTGGTCCGGATTTCATCAGGCGCCAGGGCCCTGATCGGCCTGGCGCATCGCCATCAGTTGCGACGGATAGGGCGCCGCCAGCCCGCATGCCGCGTCGAAATTGCCGGTCAACCACAGATCATGATCCTCCTCCGCCAGGATCACCGGCATCGCCTTGGGGTGGATCGCCCCGACCAGCGGATTGGGGTCGCAGGTCAGGAAGGCGAAGGCCGGCCCGGTTTCGGTCGGGCGCCACACCCCGGCAAAGGCGAAGACCGGGCGCGATGGGATGCTGAACCAGTGAAGCGCCTGCTTCGCGCCATCCCGTTTCGCCGACCATTCCGAGAACTCGGTCCCTGGCACGAGGCAGCGCTGCGCCGGATTGGCCAGCGCCGATCGCCAGAACGGGCTGCCATGGTTGCGTACATTGACGACCGGTGCCTTCGCCCCCGGTGGCGGTGGAAAGCCCCAGCGCATCGCGATCAGATAGCGCGCCCCATCAGCCTGTATCACGACGAGACCGGGGCCGGCCGGTGCGACATAGTCCTTCTCCGGCTCAACCAGCCAGTCGTCCTGCGCGTCGAAATGCGCGAGCAGGTCCTCGGGCGAAACCTTGATATTGTAGAGCGTGCACATCGGGCAACCCTGCCACGCCAGCGGCCAAGTGGAACAGGCTGGATCGAACGCTACAGTGATTCAGCCCCAATCGGCAGTGCCGCACGCTGCTCTGCCGGTGCAGCAGCGGCTGCGGCTACCGGGTTACGATCACGACAGGCTCTTCCCCTGGCAGACCGGGGTTATGCCCTGGCCTCCTCGACAAGGCTGCCGGAGTTGTGCCGGAGTGCCTTGAGGACGGTGTCGACGATGGCGTCGGCATCGAGGCCGGCTTCGGCATATTGCTTCTCGGGCTTGTCCTGGTCCTGGAACAGGTCGGGCAGGCGCATGGTCCTGAGCTTCAGCCCGGCAT
Organism: Sphingomonas oligophenolica; assembly: GCF_039522915.1. NCBI lineage: Bacteria > Pseudomonadati > Pseudomonadota > Alphaproteobacteria > Sphingomonadales > Sphingomonadaceae > Sphingomonas > Sphingomonas oligophenolica. The sequence goes on along the minus strand of NZ_BAAAEH010000007.1, from coordinate 22,814 downwards.
CGATGAGCCCGGTGTCGCTGGCGAGCGTCAGGACATGCGCGCCGAGCCCCCCGACCGAGGCTTCCTCGATCGTGACCGCAACCTCATGGCTGGTCAGCAGCTTCCTGATCAGCGCCTCGTCGAGCGGCTTGGCGAACCGGAGGTCGGCAACCGTGGTCGAGAGCCCGCGCGCGTCGAGCGCATCGGCTGCCTTCAAGGCTTCGGCGAGGCGAGTGCCGAGCGACAGGATCGCAACCTTCTTGCCCTCCCGCACGATCCGCCCCTTGCCGATCTCGAGCCGCTCGGGCGTCGCGGGAAGCGCGACCCCGGTCCCGTTGCCGCGCGGATAGCGCACCGCGATCGGGCCACTATCATGAAGCGCACAGGTGTGGACCATGTGCACCAGCTCGGCCTCGTCGGCCGCCGCCATCACCACGAAGTTCGGCAGCGTCGCCAGATAGGTCACGTCGAAGCTGCCGGCATGGGTCGCCCCGTCGGCCCCGACCAGCCCGGCCCGGTCGATCGCGAACCGCACCGGCAGGTTCTGGATCGCGACATCATGCACGACCTGGTCGTACGCCCGCTGCAGGAAGGTCGAGTAGATCGCGCAGAACGGCCGCATGCCCTGGGCCGCAAGCCCGGCGGCGAACGTCACGGCATGCTGCTCGGCAATGCCCACATCGAAGAAGCGCTCCGGGTAAGCCTTGGCGAACGCGTCGAGCCCCGTCCCCGAGGGCATCGCCGCGGTGATCGCGCAGATCGTCGGGTCGCTCGCCGCCTCGGCGACCAGCTGCGCGCCGAACACATTCTGATAGTGCGGCGGCCCCGGCGGCGCCTTGCTCTGGACGCCGGTGATCACGTCGAACTTCTGGACCCCGTGATATTTGTCCGCCGCGGCTTCCGCCGGCGCGTAGCCCTTGCCCTTCTTGGTCACGACATGGACCAGGATCGGGCCTTCCTCGGCATCGCGCACATTCTCGAGCACCGGGATCAGCTGCTCCAGATTATGCCCGTCGATCGGCCCGACATAATAAAAGCCGAGCTCCTCGAACAAGGTACCCCCCATCGCCATGCCGCGCGCGAACTCGTCGGTCTTGCGCGCCGCCTGATGCAAGGGCCGCGGCAGCTTCTTCGCCACCCGCCGCGCAAGATCCCTGAGCCCCAGAAACTCCCGGCTCGACACGATCCGCGACAGATAGGCCGACAAGCCACCCACCGGCGGCGCGATCGACATGTCATTGTCGTTGAGGATCACGACCAGCCGGTTGCCCGCGCCTTGCGCATTGTTCATCGCCTCATAGGCCATGCCCGCCGACATCGCCCCGTCGCCGATCACCGCGATCGCCTTGCCCGGCTTGCCCGCAATCTTGTTCGCGATCGCAAAGCCAAGCGCCGCCGAAATCGAGGTCGACGAATGCGCCGCCCCGAACGGGTCATATTCGCTCTCGCTCCGCTTGGTGAAACCCGAAAGGCCACCGCCCGTCCGAAGCGTCCGGATCCGATCCCGCCTCCCGGTCAATATCTTGTGCGGATAGCATTGGTGCCCGACGTCCCACACCAGGCGGTCAGAAGGCGTGTCGAACACATAATGGAGCGCCGTCGTCAGCTCCACCACCCCCAACCCAGACCCGAGATGACCCCCCGTCACCCCAACCGCCGCGATCGTCTCGGCTCGCAACTCGTCAGCCAGCTGCCGAAGCGACGATGCAGGAAGCTGCCGCAAATCAGAAGGCGTATGCACCGTGTCCAGCAACGGTGTTTGGGGAAGTTGTGCCATCATTTCAGCTTAACGAAGCCAAAGATGGGTGTCGATTGTTGCCCGCGCGAACACGATTTCCAGACGAAGACTGCACCTAACCGTGACAATAATGCCATGCTCCAGGTTAATTATGGCCCTGCCGCTCTGCAGCCGGGCCGCTTCACCGAACCTCTCGCGATCCGCGAAAAGCGCTCGACTAGTCGCAATCAGCGCATTTGCCGCGGACCTCGATCACCGGCCGCACCGGTGAAAAGCCCGCCGCCTCGGCCGCTGACCGGACGCCGCTGGTGATACGGTCATTGTCGATATGAGTCGTCTGCCCGCAGGAATCGCACACCAGGAAGATGCAATCATGCAGGCAATCGGGATGGGCGTTGGCGATATAGGCGTTCGAGCTCTCGACCCGGCGGGCGAGATTGGCACCGACGAACAGATCGAGGATCCGGTACACGCTGTTGGCCGCAACGCGGCGGCCCGCCGCCTTCGACACCGCCTCGGCGATATCATAGGCTGAAGCCGGCTTGTCGAACCCGGCAAGCGTTTCGAAAATCTGGGCGCGCATGGTGGTCCATTGCTCGCCCGACTTCTCGAGCGTCGCGCGCGCCGCCGTTGAAAGCTCGGCGCCCTGCGGCTCGTGATGGTGATGATGTGCGGCCATGCCCTGATTTAGGCATTGCCGACCCCGGCGGCAAGGCAACGACTCAGTAGGTCGCGCGCCGATTCAAATCATGGCCGAGCGCCAGTATCGCAACGCCGAGCAGCGTCCAGATCGTCTCGAGTCCACCCTCATGGGGCAACCGCATTGCGCCTGCCATGATGCCAAGGCCGAAAAACCCGACCATCGCCGGCATCAGATAGCCATGGGTGAACATGCCCCGTCCGAGCGCGGCGATGCCGAAGCCGATCGCAATGGTCAGGCCGACCTCGTGGAACAGGGGGTTGAGCAGCAAGCCACCCGCCGATGCAGCCAGTGCGATCAGGATGGTGCTGGCGAGACAATGCACCACGCACAGCCCGGACAATCCGATCGCGAATCGATCGAATCGCTGCTCAAACCACTGGAAAGCGGGCGAGTGGTGGTCGGCATGTGCGGTCATGGTGCGGGCCATGTGGCACAGGCAATTGAGAGTTACAATATATCATCGGCGATTTTTTATAACCAGGATCGTGCTATCTTCCCGATCAGCGGGCTTCACAATCCGAATCGACGCGCACCCCGCCCGGCGCTAGGGACTCGATATGCTTCAGGCCTCTTCGCTTGCTCACCCTTCGCGACCCCGGGCTCTCGCGACGTGGCTCTTCACGGTCGCCGGGCTGATCGTGCTGATGGTCGTGGTCGGCGGGATCACGCGCCTCACCGAATCGGGGCTCTCGATCACTGAATGGAAACCGATCAGCGGCGCGATTCCCCCGCTCAGCGATGCGGCCTGGCAGGCCGAGTTCGCCCATTACAAACGCATTCCCGAATATACCCAGATCAACCGCGGCATGACGCTGGCCGGGTTCAAGCACATCTTCTTCTGGGAATATTCGCACCGGCTGCTCGGGCGCCTGATCGGCCTCGCCTTCGCGCTGCCGTTGCTGTGGTTCGCGCTCAAGCGGCGGATTCCCCCGGGCTATGGCTGGCGGCTGGTGGCGCTTCTCGCGCTTGGCGGGCTGCAGGGCGCGATCGGCTGGTGGATGGTCTCGTCGGGCCTCGCCGTCCGTACCGATGTCAGCCATGTCCGGCTCGCCATCCATCTGCTCACCGCGCTGGTGCTGCTGTCGGGCATGGTATGGACGGCGCTCGACCTGCGCGGCCTCGCGGCGAGCAGGCTGGCCAGTCCGGCCGCGCTTCGGCCGCTCGCCCTGATCGCGCTTGCCCTGCTGTTCGGCCAGATCATGTTCGGGGCGTTCACCGCCGGGCTCAACGCGGGCTACGCCTTTTCGAGCTGGCCGCTGATGGGCGATAGCTTTTTCCCGACGGGCGTGCCGATGGTCAGCCCGGCGTGGCGTAACGCGGTCGATAATCCGATTGTCGTCCAGTTCATCCATCGCTGGTTCGCCTTCATCGCCGCGGCGGGCCTCATCATGCTCGCGCTGCAATCGATCCGGTCGGGCGGCGTTATCGCGGGACGGGTGCTGATAGGGCTGGTCCTGCTGCAGATCCTGCTCGGTATCTCGACCCTGATGAGCGGCGTCGAGATCGGCATCGCGGTCGCGCACCAGGCCAATGCGGCACTGACGCTGATCGCCGCCACCTTCGCCGCGCATGCGATCGGCCGCAACCCCGCATGAGTAGGGGCATATGAGCAAAATCCTGCTCATCCGCACCACCGTCGCCGACGCGGCAAGCGCAGACCGTCTCGCGCGCCAGATCGTCGAGGAGCGGCTCGCGGCCTGCGCGACCTTCGCCGCGGCCCGCTCGGTCTATCGGTGGCTCGGCAAGGTCGAAACCAACGACGAAACGGAAATCCTGTTCAAGACCACGCTCGACCGCGCCGCCTTGCTCAAGGCGCGGATCGCCGCGCTGCATAGCTATGAGTTGCCGGTGATCGAGGCCTGGGAGGCCCAGGTCGACCCGGTAGTTGCCGACTGGGTCTATGGCGCAACCGGGGATTTATAGGCCCTTTATTCGATTGGTATCATGATACCCGTCACGAAACCCGCGCAAAGCTTGACTTTCCGGGCGTCTGCGAACATTAGCCCGCCATCAGCGCCGTCCCGCATGGGGCGGCGCATGTCGTTTCAATCATAAAGGTCCTGGCTCCATGAAGGCGCTGATGAAGACCACCAAGTCGGTCAAGCCGCACGAGGTGGAGAAAAAATGGCATATCGTCGATGCCGACGGCCTTGTGGTCGGTCGCGCAGCCTCGATCATCGCCAATGTCCTACGCGGCAAGCACAAGCCGAGCTTCACCCCGCATGTCGATTGCGGTGACAATGTCATCGTCATCAACGCCGACAAGATCCGCTTCACGGGCAACAAGCTCAAGGACAAGATCTATTATCGCCACACCGGCTATGCCGGCGGCATCAAGGGCGTCGCGGCGGGCAAGATCCTCGAGGGTCGCTTTCCCGAGCGTGTGCTCGAAAAGGCCATCGAGCGCATGATCCCGCGCGGCCCGCTCGGCCGCGAGCAGATGCGCAACCTGCGCGTCTTCGCCGGCCCCGATCATCCGCACGAAGCGCAGAACCCCGAAGTCCTCGACATCGGATCGATGAACCGCAAGAACAAGGTGGGCAACTAATGTCCGACAATCGCCAGTCCCTCGCCGATCTCGCGGCGCTGACCAACACGCCGGCCCCGGTTGCGGCCGCCCCGACGGTCCTCGCCGGCGACGAATATGCGCCTGCCGCCCCGGTTGTCGTGCGTGAGCCGATGCCGCTGCGCGAGCAGATCCTCGACAAGCAGGGCCGCGCTTACGCGACCGGCCGCCGCAAGGACGCAGTCGCCCGCGTCTGGATCAAGCCCGGCTCGGGCAAGATCACCATCAACGGCCGCGACCAGGCAGTGTATTTCGCCAGGCCGACGCTGCGCCTCGTCATCAACCAGCCCTTCGGCATCGCCGAGCGCGACGGCGCCTATGACGTGGTCTGCACCGTCAAGGGCGGCGGGCTTTCGGGCCAGGCCGGCGCGGTCAAGCACGGCATCAGCCAGGCGCTGACCAAGTTCGAGCCGATCCTGCGCGCGCCGGTCAAGGCAGCGGGCTTCCTGACCCGCGACAGCCGCACGGTCGAGCGCAAGAAGTACGGCAAGGCCAAGGCCCGCCGCAGCTTCCAGTTCTCGAAGCGCTGAGCTTTCAATCTCGCGAAACAGGGGCGGTCCGGCAACGGGCCGCCCTTTTTCGTTGACGCAACTGCCACGAGGCACTGAAAGTGCGCTCATGGCCCTGAACGACCCCGTCACCGCCCGGATCATCAGCTTCCTCGGCGAGATCGGCATCCCCGTCGTGATCGAGGCGCTTGACGAGGATACGCTGCTTCCCGCGATGACCGTGCGGTACGGTACGCTGGTGGTCGATCCGGACCGGCTCACCTGGTCGGGCGATCTTCTCCACGAGGCGGGCCATATCGCCGTCACCGATCCCGCGGCGCGCGCGTCGCTCAGCGAGATCCCGTCCGACCCGGCCGAAGAGATGGCGGCGATCGCCTGGTCCTATGCCGCGGCGGTGGAGATCGGCCTCGATCCCCGGATCGTGTTCCATGACGACGGCTATGTCGGCGGCGGCGGCTATCTGGCCGACGCTTTCGCCGAGGGCGGTTCTCCGGGGCTGCCGATACTGCAATGGTTCGGCATGACCGCGGACAGGCGCACCGCGGAGAAACAAGGCGTGGCCCCCTTCCCCCATATGCTGCGCTGGTTGCGCTGACGGCGCGATCCCGGCACATTGCGGCAGGCGCGGGAGGATGGCCGGCATGGGCAGCAACATCATCCAGATCACCCCCTTCATGCACATCGACGATGTGGCACGGGCCGTCGCGTTCTTCACCGATAGTCTGGGCTTCGAATGCCTGATCCAGGCGCGGGACTATGCCTATGTCGAACGTGACGGCGCCGGCATTCGTATCCAGTGGCATGATGAACCTGCCGAACTCGTGTCGCATGGCGGCTTCGCTTATTATCTCGATGTGCGCGATCTCGACGCGATCCTCGCCGAGCTCGGCCCGAAGCTGGCGGCCTTGCCCGAAGGCCATGTCCATGGACCGATCGACCAGAGCTACGGGCAGCGCGAGCTGATGATACGCGCGCCGGACGGCAACCTCGTGGTGTTCGGCCAGGCGATTGCCGCCGCGTCCGAAGACGAGGCATGACGCGCCTGTTGAAACGGTGGCTCCCGTTGCTCGGCATAGCCCTTCTGCCGTCCGCCGCATCGGCGCAGGACGCCAGGGGCGATTGGGCGGGCACGCTCGAAGTGAATCCGACGGTGAAGCTCCGCCTTGCCCTGCACATTGCCGTCAGCGACAGCGGCACGCTCACCGGTACGTTCGACAGCCTCGATCAGCAGGCGCTTGGCATGCCGGTCGCCAATCTCGTGGCGACATCCGGCCGCCTTTCCTTCGATGTGCCCGCCGTGAAGGGCCACTACGAAGCGACATGGAACGGGGCGACCAGGGCCTGGTCCGGCTCCTGGAGCCAGTCGGGGAAGATCTGGCCACTCGCGCTGAGCATCGGCACGAAAGAAACGCTCGCCCCTGCGCCGCCCAGGCCATTGCCGGCCCATTGGGCGATTCCCGATACGGCGGCAATCGACTCGCTGATCGACCAGCGCATCGCAGGTCGTTCGGGTGCGGGGATCGTGATCGGCGTAACCGACTCGGCCGGGCATCGCGTCACCGGCCGCGTCGCGACCCGCGCTACGGCTTTCGACGGCAACACGCTGTTCGAGATTGGATCGATGTCGAAGGTCTTCACTGCGCTGCTGCTCGCCGACATGGTCGAGCGCGGCGAAGTGGCGCTGGACGATCCGGCCGAGAAATACCTCCCCGCCGGCGCGAAAATGCCGATGCGCGGCGGCCGCAAAATTACCCTCGAAGACCTCGCGACCCATCGTTCGGGCCTGCCACGGCTGCCCGACAATCTGTCGTTTCGCGATCCGACCAACCCTTATGCCGACTATCGCGAGGCCGATCTGCTCGACTTTCTCGGGCATTATGAGCTGACCCGCGATATCGGCAGCACTTACGAATATTCCAATCTCGGGTTCGGGCTGCTCGGCTATTTGCTCGCGCGGCGAGCCGGCACTGACTATGAGACGTTGCTCAAGCGGCGGATCACCATCCCGCTCGGCATGAATGATACGACGGTCACGCTGACGCCCGCGCAAAAGGCGCGCTTCGCCAGGGGCCATGACCAATATATGCGGCCCACCAGCGCCTGGGACCTGCCGATACTCGTCGGCGCGGGCGGGATTCGGTCGACCGTCAACGATCTGCTCCTCTTCCTCGATGCGGTTATGGGCACGAAGCGGTATAGCCTCGCGCCGGCGATGAAGGCGATGCTGGCGAAGCGGTGGCCGGGCGTTGCGCCCGGCATCACGACCGGACTTGGTTGGGTGGTTCTGGCGAGCCCCTCGGGCGAGATCGTCTACCATGACGGCGGCACCGGCGGCTTTAGGAGCTCGATGGCCTATGGCCCGATCAAGCGCCGCGGCGTGGTGGTCCTCAGCAATGCGGCGGTCGAGGAGTCGATCAACGACCTGTCGCTTCACCTGCTGCTCGGTGCGCCCGTCGCTCCGCCCGCCCCGGTGCCACCGGTGCCGAAGCCGGTCGCGGCGCGGACCGCCATCGAGCTGCCAGTCCCCGAGCTTGACCGGGTGATCGGCCGCTATCGCTTCAATCCGCAGCTCGAATTGACGGTCACGCGAGAGGGCGCGGGACTGAGGGCACAGGTCACCGGTCAACCTCGCTTTCCCATCTTCGCCGAGGCGCCGCTCAGCTTCTTCTGGAGGGTGGTCGATGCGCAGGTTGTTTTTGTCGCCGGCCCGAACGGACGGGTGACGGGCGCGGTGTTGCATCAGGGCGGTGGCGAACTCGTGGGGACACGCGTCGCGCCCTGAGCCGAGTATCAGTGCAACAGCCGTGCCTCGCGAAATGGCCGCTGCGCCACCTGGGGGACGTTCGCGGGCCGGCCGACGATTGCGCCGATCGCATCGTCGATCCGCGGGTAGCGGAAGCGGAAGCCGTGAAAGACCGCCTTTACCGGCAGCGCCTTCTGCCCGCCCAGCATCAGTTCGTCGGCAAGATCACCGAGCAAAAAGCGCAGCGCCGGCGCGGGGAGCGGAAGGATCGCCGGGCGGCGCAGCGCGCGGCCGATCGCCCGCGCGAAAGCGCGATTGCTGACCGGGTTGGGCGCAACCGCGTTGAACGGCCCTTCGATTTCGGGATCAGCGACGGCGGCGACAATCATCCGCACCAGATCGTCGCGGTGAATCCAGCTCATCATCTGGCGCCCGTCGCCGATCGGCCCGCCCATGCCGAGCTCGAACATGGGCAACAGCCCGCCGAGCATGCCGCCACTCGAGCCGAGCACGAGACCAGTGCGCAGCAGCACCACGCGAGTCTCCGGATGCGCTGCGCGGATCGCGGCCGCTTCCCAGGCCGCGCAGACATCGGCCGCGAAGCCACGGCCTTGCGCGACATTCTCGTCGAGGGTCTCAGCGTCCTCGAAACCGTAAAAGCCGATCGCCGAACCGCTGACCAGTACCGCCGGCCGCCGATCGAGCCGATCGAACAAAGCGCCGAGCGCTTGAGTCACGCCAAGGCGCGACTCGATGATCTTCCACCGACGCCCCGCGGTCCAGCGGCCCGCCGCGATCGGCTCGCCCGCCAGATTGATCGCGACGTCACAGGCGAAATCGGCAGGCAGGGCGGCAAGGTCAGTGACGATCCGTACCGGCGTCGCAAGGCCGAGGGCGTAGCGGGGGTCGCGGGTCAGCACGGTCACCTCGTGCCCCGCCTCGACCAGCGCCGCGACCAGCCTCGTGCCGACAAAGCCGGTGCCGCCCGTCACCAGCACTGCCCGCCGTCCCGGTAACGCGCTCGCCAGTTCGGCTGCGGGGCCGTCGCCGAGCCGCTCGTTACGCACCGCTGCGAACAGGTCGCGGACACCGGAGATCAAGACGCCCGCCGCGGCGGCGGTCAGCAGGATCGAGACGAGGCCATGCCCCTCGATGAGGATTGCGGTTGGCAGCAGCGTGCGACTGACCAGCGCGGGCATGAGCAGAGCCAGCAGCGCACCATAGTTGAGCGTCAGCAATGTATGCGTCACGCGTTCGCTCGCAGGCAGTGCCCGGACCCGATCCTCCTCGACGAAGTCCCACAGGGTAATCCCCGTTTCGACAGCCAGCGCAGCGATGAGCGCCATCGCCGCGGCGCCGCGAGGCTCGGTCCAGCCGAGCGCCAGGAAGATCAGCGCATAGATCAGGTTGCGCGCACCATGCAGGCGAAGCTCGGTCGCCTGACCCGGCTTCCATGGCAGACGCTGGGTCAGCTCATGGTGATAGAGCGTGTCGAAACCGCCCATCGCGATCTGGATCAGCAACAGCGCGACGACGAAGGCATTGTTCATGGCGCGTCTCCCGGACGATATTCAGTGAACAGGCAGCATTGATGGACGAGCGCGCCGAACCAGGGATGATCGAGCGCGAGGGTGAAGGCGAACCAGCCATGATCGCAATCGACATGGCCGACGCTGAGATGCCCCGGCGTGAGCCACCGCGGCAGGCGCAGGCGCAAGGGACCGGCACGCCAGAAATAATGGTCGCTCTCGAAATAAAGCGCCTCGGCCTCGACCCGCAGCTTCAGTGCGATGCCGAAGCCCATGCGAAGATATTCCTCGAGGCCGGTCGGCCCGGCGAACCGCTTGGAGCTATGGATGACCTGTGGAAAACCGGCATGCCGGCCATATTGGCGTGTCCAGAACTGGCCCTTTCCCGCGGCATCCTCGGTGACGCACACAGCAGCTGCGACTCCCGTATCGGTCGTAAGCGGCAATGGGCTGCCGACGAGGCGGCACAGGTTCGCGAGCATCCTGCCGAGAAGGCTCATCCGGCATTCCACGACTTCGCCGACATAGCTGATGGTCTGCGTTGCAAGCGCCTTGCGCCCGAATCGCGCCCGGACCGCGGGCGGGAGAGCAGCCCAGCCGGCCTCGCCGAGCAGCTGCCGAAAGCGCGGATCGATGATCGTGGCGCCGCCTCGGGGAACCGACGGCAACAGGGGGATAGTGCGTACGACGATGGCGGCCATCTTTTCCTCCTGTTCCGGTTATTTCTGTAAGAGCAGAAATTACAGATTATTCAGGGTGAGTCAAGGATGACGGCGATCAGGCGGGGGCGTCGATTCTCGCGCCGATTTACCGGGGCGCGAATGGGCTGAATCAGCCCGCGCTTTCCTTCGGCAACGCTGCATCGGGTTCAGCGCTCGAGGTCCGCAACATCACGTCGAACCGGCCCGCCGCAATGCGAATCTCGTTGAACGAGGGTGGCGTTGCGCGCGTGCGGCGTGACAATGTTCCCGCGCCGATCATGCGGACTTTCCCGCCGCCGATCTCATGTGCCACGTCGAACGGATCATGAACATGGCCGGTCAGTACCGCGTCAGCGCCGGCCGCGGCGAGGGCGGCAAGGGCCTCGGCGCCCCCGCGCGTCGAGGCGGTCGCCTGGGTTCGCGCCTCGATCAGCGGGTGATGGCAGGCGACGAAGACCAGCGCGCCCTTGGGCGCAGCCTCGATCAGGGTGAGCGTTTCCTGCAGCGATCGGTGGCTCACATAGCCTTTCGCCCAGTTGAGCCGCCACTGAAAGCGCCTGGTCGTCACCAGCGGCACGATCGCGACCCCGGGCAGATCAAGTGGTTTTTCGATCAGCTGCTCGATCGCGTTGATGCGATGATAGGGATGGAAGAAGCGCGCGAACGGATTGAAATAGGGCAGATCATGATTGCCGACCTCGACCGTCACCGGCACGTCGAGACCCTTCAGCCATTCGAGGCCCGCGGCGAATTCGTGGCTGCGCGCACGCATGGTCAGGTCCCCGGTCATGATCACCGCATCGGGTTTTTCGGCGCGCACCAAGCCATCGAACCATGCAACCGCGGCCTTATCCTCGCGACCGAAATGCACGTCGCTGACATGGAACAGCCGGATCATGCACCAAGCTCCGCCAGATTGCGGGAAGCGGTATTGGTGATTGGCCACGGACTCTGCATGGAAGGCCCAACGCGCGACTCGGCCGAAGGTGACGCGCTCGTATCGGAGAGAGAATGGCCAATTTGTACGATCGCTTTTTCGCCTGCTTCGCCTCCCGCCTCGCAGAGCCGTTCATCGTCCATCCCGACGGGCGATCGATCCGCTATGCCGACCTGCACGACGAAACCGGCCGGATCGCCAATTTGTTCGCGTCGCTGGGGATCGGCCATGGCGACCGGATCGCAATGCAGGTCGACAAATCCGCTGACGCCCTGCTCGTCTATCTCGCGACACTTCGGATCGGCGCGATCCATCTGCCGCTGAACCCGGCCTATACGCCGCGTGAGCTCGACTATTTCCTGCGCGATGCAGAGCCGGCGCTCTTCATCTGCTCGCCGGCCAACGAGCCGGTATTGAGCGCGCTGTGCCGCGACGCCGGCATTGCCAATGTCCTGACACTCGGCACGGACGGCGGCGGCACCCTTCCGGCGCGCGCCGCGACGATGCCGAGCGACTTCGCGACCGTCGACATGGCCGACAGCGCGCTCGCCGCGATCCTTTACACCTCGGGCACGACCGGCCGCTCCAAGGGGGCGATGCTCACCCATGACAATCTCGGCTCCAACGCCGAGACGCTCCGCACCCTGTGGCGTTTCGAGAGCAGCGACGTGCTGCTCCATGCCTTGCCGATCTTCCATACCCACGGCCTGTTCGTGGCGACCAACCTCGTGCTGCTCAGCGGCGCCCGGATGATCTTCCTGCCGGCGTTCGATCTGGATGCGATGATCAGGCTGCTGCCCCGGTCGAGCGTGCTGATGGGGGTGCCGACCTTCTATTCGCGCTTGCTCTCCCGGCCCGACTTCACCCGCGAGCTCGCGAAGGACATGCGCCTGTTCATTTCGGGATCGGCGCCGCTTTCGGCCGAGGTGCACCGCGATTTCAGCGCGCGCACCGGCCATGCGATCCTCGAGCGCTACGGCATGACCGAGACCAACATGAACAGCTCCAACCCCTATGACGGCGCGCGCGTGCCGGGCAGCGTCGGCTTTCCGCTGCCTGGCGTCGAGATCCGGATCACCGATCCGGAGACCGGCCTGCCGCTGGCCGAGGGAATCGGCATGATCGAGGTACGCGGGCCGAACGTGTTCGCCGGCTATTGGCGGATGCCGGAGAAGACCGCCGAGGAGAAACGCGCCGACGGTTTCTTCATCACCGGCGATCTCGGCAGCTTCGATGCAGCGGGCTATCTGTTCATCTCGGGCCGGGCCAAGGACCTGATCATCTCGGGCGGGCTCAACGTCTACCCCGCCGAAGTCGAGGCGCTGATCGACGAACTGCCCGGCGTCGCCGAATGCGCCGTGATCGGCATGCCGCATCCCGATCTCGGCGAGGGTGTGGTCGCGGTCGTCGCGGCCAGAACGCCGGGTGCGGTCGATGCCGACATGGTTCGCGCGGCGCTCGCCGACAGCCTCGCCTCGTTCAAGCGGCCAAAGCTGGTTTTCGTGGTCGATTCGCTCCCGCGCAACGCAATGGGCAAGATCCAGAAGGCCGAACTGCGCGCGCGGTACGCAGGCAGCTTCGAACCGGTCAGCCCAGCATCCTGATGATCGCCGAGAAGTCGAGGCCCCCCTGCCCTTCCGCAGCGAACTTCTCGTAGAGCTCGGCGGCACGGGCGCCCATCGGCGTATCCGCCCCGGCATCGGCGGCCGCCTCCATCGCGAGGCGAAGATCCTTGAGCATCAGCGCGGTCGCGAAACCGCCCTGATAGTCGTGATCGGCCGGCGTATCCGGGCCGACTCCGGGGACCGGACAATAGCTCGTCATCGACCAGCTCTGGCCCGACGAGACTGACGCAATGTCATAGAATTTCTGCGGATCGAGACCGAGCTTCTGTGCAAGCAGGAACGCCTCGCAGGTCGCGATCATGGTCGCGCCGAGCAGCATGTTGTTGGCGATCTTGGCGGCCTGGCCGGTGCCGCTGGCGCCGGCATGGATCACTGCCTTGCCCATGTCGGCAAGGAAGGGCTGGGCGCGGTCGAAGCCTTCGGCACTGCCGCCGACCATGAAGGTGAGCGTCCCGGCATTGGCGGCGCCGATACCGCCCGAGACGGGCGCGTCGACCGCGGTGAGACCCTTGGCGAGCGCTGCCTCGGCGACGCGCTTCGCCGTGGCGACATCGATCGTCGAGCAATCCATCAGGATCGCTGACGGCGGCGCCGCACCAAAGACGCTCTCGGTATAGACCTGCTCAACATGCTTGCCGGCGGGCAGCATCGTGACGATCGCCTCAGCGCCATCGGCTGCTTCGGCGGCGCTGGCGACGGGCAGGCAGCCAGCGGCCTTCGCCCGTTCCAGCGCTTCGGGCGAGAGATCGAAGGCGCGGACGTCATGCCCCTTCTTCGCAAGGTTCGCGGCCATGCCGCCGCCCATATTTCCCAGACCGATGAATCCGACGCGTGCCATTTCTCTCTCCTTATCCCCCTCCCGCAAACGCGAGAGGGAGCAGCAATTATTTCCCCGTCCATTTCCCCGGACGCTTCTCGATGAACGCCGCCATGCCTTCCTTCTGGTCCTCCGTCCCGAACAGGCCGTGGAACAAGCGCCGCTCGAACTGGATGCCCATGGCGAGCCCCGTCTCGAACGCCGCGTTGACCATCTCCTTGTTGGCCAGCGCCGCGAGCGGCGCCATGCTGGCGATAGTTGCCGCAGTCTTTACTGCCTCCTCGATCAGATCGGCGGCGGGGACGACACGGCTGACGAGACCGGCGCGTTCCGCCTCCTCGGCGTCCATCATCCGACCGGTCAGGACCATCTCCATTGCCTTGGCCTTGCCGACCGCGCGCGTCAGGCGCTGCGATCCGCCCATGCCGGGAGTGACGGCGAGCTTGACCTCGGGCTGTCCGAATTTCGCCGTGTCGGCCGCAAGGATGAAATCGCACATCATCGCGACCTCGCAGCCGCCGCCGAGCGCATAACCGGCGACCGCGGCGATGATCGGCTTGCGGGTCGCGGTGACGCGTTCCCAGCCCGCGAAAAAATCGTGCGAATACATGTCGGCAAAGCCTTGCGACTGCATCTCCTTGATGTCGGCGCCGGCGGCGAACGCCTTCTCGCTGCCAGTGATCACCGCGCAGCCCTGGCTCTCGTCAGCGTCGAAGGCAGCCGTCGCCGCGATCATGTCGGCCAGTATCCGGCTGTTGAGCGCATTGAGCGCCTGAGGCCGGTTGAGCGTGATCAGCGTGACGGCGCCGCGCTGCTCGACGAGCAGGGTCTCGTATGATGCCACTATCGTCCTTCCTATTTCCGTCGCGTTGAATCAGTTCGGCGCCCAGGCCTCGTCATCGGGGAGCGGCGCGAATATCTGGTCGATGATGTGGTCGGTCACGCCTTCGGGCGTGGACGGATTCCAGGCGGGCGCATTGTCCTTGTCGACAATCACCGCGCGCACGCCCTCGAGGAAATCGTGGCGCTGAACGACATGCGCGCCGACTGCATATTCCTGGCGCATCTCATCCTCGAAAGTCGGCATGGTCGCGCCCTCGTGGAGCAGGCGGAGCGAGACCTTCATCGTCTGCGGTGATTTCGTGCGCAGCAGGGCAAGCTGTTGCCGCGCCCAGTCGCCGGAATCGGCTTCGAGCGCCGCAAAGATATCTTCGAGCGTGTCGGAGGCGAACAGCCGATCGATCGCGTCGCGATGGGCGAGGATCTTCGCGTCAGGCGCTGACGTCGCAAGTTCGTCGAGGATCGCTTCAATCCGCTGCGGCGCGGCAGCGATGCGAGCCTTGGCCTCCTCCAGCGTGCCGCTCGTGATATAATGGGTCGCCAGTCCAAGCGCGAGGCATTCGGCGCCGTCGAGCCTGTGGCCGGTCAACGCGAGGAACTGGCCGGTCCGCCCGGGCAGCCGCGACAGATACCAGCCGCCGCCGACATCGGGGAACAGGCCGATCCCGGTTTCGGGCATGGCGAGGCGCGTGTTCTCGGTGGCGACGCGGTATTTCGCGGGCTGCGACAGGCCCACGCCGCCGCCCATGGTGATTCCATCCATGAAGGCGACGACCGGCTTGGCATAGGTGAACAGCCGGTGGTTCATGCGATATTCGGTGTGGAAGAAGGCGCGCGCCTCGGCGCCGTCCTTCGCGCCCGACTCAGCGAGCATGCGGATGTCGCCCCCGGCGCAGAAGCCGCGGCCTTCGGCGTGGTCGATCAGGATTGCCTCGACCTGCGGCTCGGTGCGCCAGGCTTCGAGGGCTGCGAGGATGGCGGCGCACATCGCGGTGGTGAGCGCGTGGATCGCCTTGGGGCGGTCGAGGCTGATGCGGGCGATCTTGCCTTCGATCTTGGTGAGGACATCGGCGCTCATTGCCGGGTCAGATCCCGGCCGACGATCATTCGCATCACCTGGTTGGTGCCCTCGAGGATCGAGTGCACCCGCAGGTCGCGCCAGAAGCGCTCGATCGGATAGTCCATCAGGTAACCGTAACCGCCATGGAGCTGCAACGCGCGGTCGGCTACCGATGATCCGGTGTCGGTCGCGAGCCGCTTGGCCATCGCCGCGAACTTCGTCTTGTCGGGCGCGTTCGCCGTCACCTTGGCCGCCGCCATATAGAGCAGGGCGCGCGCCGCCTCGAGATCGGTCGCCATGTCGGCGAGGGTGAACTGGGTATTCTGGAAATCGGCGATCGCCGTGCCGAACTGCTTGCGTTCCTTGGTATATTTCACTGCCTCGTCGAGGCAGCGCTGCGCGCCGCCGAGCGAGCATGCGCCGATATTGAGCCGCCCGCCATCGAGCCCCATCATCGCGATGCGGAAGCCCTCGCCTTCGGCGCCGACGAGGTTCTCCTTCGGCACGCGGACGCCGTCGAACATCACCTGGCGGGTCGGCTGCGAATGCCAGCCGAGCTTGCGCTCATTCGCGCCGAAGCTGACGCCGGCCATGCCCTTTTCGATCACTAGGCAGGAAATGCCCTTGGGCCCGTCCTCACCGGTGCGGACCATGGTGACGTAGATCTCGTTCTCGCCCGCGCCGGAGATGAACTGCTTCGAGCCGGTGACGATATAATCGTCGCCGTCCCTCACTGCCTTGGTCTTCAGCGCGGCGGCGTCGGAGCCCGAGCCCGGCTCGGTCAGGCAATAGCTGGCGATCTCGTCCATGCCGACGAGGCGCGGCAGATATTTGTCCTTCACCGTCTGGCTGCCGAACCGGTCGATCATCCAGGACGCCATATTGTGGATCGAGATGAAGGCGCTGGTCGAGGCGCAGCCATAGGCCATCTGCTCCATGATCAGCGCCGACTCCAGCCGGCCGAGAGCGATGCCGCCGCTCTCTTCCGAGACATAGATCGAGGCGAAGCCGAGCTCGGCCGCTGCCTTGATCGTGTCGCGCGGGAAGATGTGCTTCTCGTCCCACTCCGCGGCGAAGGGCGTGATTCGGTCGGCGGTGAATTTGCGGGCGAGATCCTGGATCTCGCGCTGATCGTCAGTGAGGTCGAACTGGGTCATGAAGCGATTCCTGAATGCATTGACTGCCCCGTTGTAAAGGCGAATTCGCCGCACCGGCGATGCCATCGCCCATGCCGTGCGGCGCATTTCCAGCGCCGGGCCGATGCGCGGCTGAGCAAGGCGACCGGTTTCGGCGCGGGCATGGCGGCGAGCGCAGGCTGGTGCATTACCCGCGCCTCGAACAGGGCGCCGGCGACTTTCAGATCAGTGCGCTCATACCATAATGGCCCGGCAATGCCCTTCTCCCACGCAATCGCTTCGGAGAGCGTGCCGTTGTCGCTCGGCACATTGGGTTCCCGGTGATAGATCGGATCGGCAAACGCCGCGTCGGCAGTGACGATCACCCAGCCGTCGCGGCGAAGCCCGTCAACCAAGGCGCCGATATAGCGCGCCGCGAGATCGGTCTCGTGAAGCAGGATGACCTGGGCCGGTGGACGGCCGATCGCCTTGCGCATCAGCGCGTCGGAAAAGTCGGCCGATTGGACCATCGTCTCGACATAGAGATCGCGCAGCGCATCGTCGTCGATCGGCTTGCCCGCCTGCCGCGCATCGAGTGCAAGCCGCTCCATATACCAGTCCGACCCGTCGATCGTGACCCCGGCGACCATCAGCTGCCGTGCCGCCAGCCCGTCGTGCACCATGCGGCGCTTGGCCTGGTCCCGGCCGCCCTGGTTGAGGCCCGGAAAGCGGAACCAGGGCCGATAGCCCGGCCGACCTTTCAACCAGGCTTCAGCCTTGTCGACATCGGCCAGGAATGCGTCGGCCGACATCGAGGAAAGATCATGGTGAGAGAAGCTGTGATCGCCGAGCACATGGCCGGCCGCGACATAGGCCGCGATCCGCTCGGCGGCGCCGTCCCCGGCGGCGATCCGCCCGGGATTGACGAACAGGGCGACCTGCGCGACCCCGGCGTCGCGCAGCCCGGCAATCAGGCGGGTGGTGCGTTCTTCCTTGGTGTAGAAGGCGCCGGGTGCACGCGGCACATCGTCGAAGGTGAGCGCGATCCTCTTCGCCGCTACGGGCGGCCGCACGGCTTTGGGCGCCTGATGGCGCGGCGCGTCGACCGGGCCTCGAATCGGGAGGACGAAACTCGCCAGGGCTGCGAGGACAAGGAGCGAGCGCAGCGCACTCATGTCATCCCCTTCGCCATCGCGCCGCACCGGCGCATCGCCCAAGCCATGGTTAAATTCGTCTTTACCATTGACCGGGTCTATCCCGCCCGATGCTCGAATCCTACTGCTCCGGCGATGGACTGGGTTGCGCGGCCAAGCCATAACGGTGTCGATATGACACGGCTTCTCCTGCTCGATACGGTGATGCGGATGCTGGCGATCGGCCAGCTGGTGCTGATCGCGCTGGTGATCTGCCGCGGCCGCGCACCGCGTCCGGTGCGGCTGGCAACGGCGATGCTGCTGCTCGGCGTTGCATCCTATCTGACGCTGGCGACGCCGCTGTTCAGGGAGACGCGCGGCCCGTTCTGGGCGCTGATTCAGCTCGCCGCCCAATCGGTGCCGCTGCTGCTCTGGGTCTTCGCTCATCTTCTGTTCGAGCGTCCGATCGACCGCCGTGCCGCGATTGCCGGCATCGCGCTGACCTTCGGATGCTGGATCGGCTTCTTCCTGGTGGGTTATGGCGAGCGGCACGGCGCGTTCTGGATCGCGCTCGTCCAGCGCGGCGCCTCGCTGCTGTTCATCGGTCACGCCATTCTGATCGCGCTCAGCGAACGCGGCGACGACCTGATCGAGAAGCGCCGCCGGCTGCGGGTGGGCTTCGTGATCGTGGTCGGGGTGCTCGCCTTCATCGTGATCGTGCTCGAGATGCTGTACGGCTTCCGCCGCGCCGGGCCCGACATCGCGCTGGCGCAAGCGCTTGCGATCCTGATCGCGACCACCGCCATGGGCGTCGCCCTGCTGCAGAGCGACCCGGACCTGCTGTTCGACCCCGCCCGGCCCGGGGCGCCCCCCGTGCCAAGCTTCAGCCCGTCCGAGCACGTCCTCAACCGCAAGCTCGAAGCGGCGATCGCCCAGGCAGTCTATCGCGAGCAAGGCCTCAGCATCGGCGCCCTCGCCGCCTTGCTTGAGACCCCCGAGCACCGGCTGCGCAGCCTGATCAACCGAAGGCTCGGCTATCGCAACTTCTCCGCCTTTCTCAACCATCATCGCATCGCCGAGGCCAAGGCGTTGCTGGTCGATCCCGCGCATGTCGACCTGCCGATCCTGACGATCGCGATGGATCTCGGCTATGGTTCGCTCGCGCCGTTCAACCGCGCCTTTCGCGAAGCAGTCGGCCAGGCGCCGAGCGAATATCGTCGGGAAAACATCGTCCGGAATTGAAGAATGCCGATCGATTCCGGAATCGATCGGCATTTTTCGGGCTGACGCAGCATCGCCGGAAGGATCGGGATAGGGCAGCGACCGAACATCGGACGGAGCATTGACGTGACCGGAACCCTGCTGACTCTCGGCGACCATTGGATGCACAGCTTCACGACCGAGATGGTCCGCTATCTGTTCGGGGCAGCGGGCGTCGCCCTGGTCTATTGGCTGCTGCGCCGCTGGACCGCGCCGCGCCGCATCCAGCAGCGCGCGGCGACACTGGCCGATCGCCGGCGCGAGCTCTGGCTGTCGGTGCAGACGATCGCGATCTTCGGGGTGGTCGACCTGATCGCCTTTGCGCTGATCGCCTACGGCGTGGTGAAGATCGCCCATGGCTTCGACCCGGCTGTCGTCGCGATCCAGTTCGTCGCGATGGTGATCTTTCACGACGCCTATTTCTACTGGATGCACCGCGGCCTTCACCTGCGCATGATGTTCCGCCGCGCTCATGCCGCGCATCATCTCTCGCGCACGCCGACCTCCTGGGCGGCCTATGCCTTCGCGCCGATCGAATCGGTGTTCGAGGCGCTGTATGTGCCGATCTTCCTGCTCGGCCTGTCGCTGTTCGGTGCGGTCTACCCGCTCGCCATCTTCATCTTCCTCGGCCATCAGATCGCCCGCAACGCGATCGGCCATTCGGGGCATGAGCTCGCCTGGTCCGGCTTCACCCGCTCGCCGCTGACCGGCTGGCTGACCACGACCACCCATCACGACCTCCACCACAGCGAAGGCCGGTACAATTTCGGGCTCTATTTCAGCTGGTGGGACCGGATGATGGGCACCGAGCACCCGCGCTACCATGAGCGGTTCGAGGCCGTTGCCGGGCGCAAGGCGATCGAAGGCGACACGGTGCCAGCCTGACGGCACGCGCTGATCACCCCATGGTCGGGATGACGAAGGCGTTGGCGGCATCGCCCACCCCGCCATCGGGCCAGCGCTGGGTCACCGTCTTGACCTTGGTCCAGAAGCGGACGCCTTCCATGCCGTGCTGGTTGGTGTCGCCGAACGCAGAGCGCTTCCAGCCGCCAAAGCTGTGATAGGCGACCGGCACCGGGATCGGCACGTTGATGCCGACCATCCCGACATTGACGCGTGCCGCGAACTCGCGGGCGGCATGGCCGTTACGGGTGAAGATCGCGACGCCATTGCCATATTGATGCTCGCTCGGCAGCCGCAGCGCATGCTCGAAATCATCGGCGCGGACGATCTGGAGGACCGGACCGAAAATCTCTTCCTTGTAGGCGCTCATGTCGGTGGTGACGTGATCGAACAGCGACGGGCCGATGAAGAATCCCTTCTCATGGCCCTGCAGCTCGAAGCCGCGGCCATCGACGACGAGCTCGGCTCCCTCGTCGACACCGGTCTGGATCCAGTTCTCGATGCGCTGCTTGTGGGCGGCGTTCACCACCGGGCCGTAATGTGCGTCCTTGTCGGTGGAGACCCCGACACGGAGCGCATGGATCGCGGGGATCAGCTTCTCGCGCAGAGCGATCGCGGTCTTCTCGCCGACGGGAACGACTACCGGGAGCGCCATGCAGCGCTCACCGGCCGAGCCGAAGGCGGCGCCGGAAAGATCAGCGACGACCTGATCGAGATCGGCGTCGGGCATGACGATGCCGTGGTTCTTGGCGCCGCCCATCGCCTGGACGCGCTTTCCGGCGGCGACCCCGCGCGAATAGACATAATGGGCGATGTCCGACGAGCCGACGAAGCTTACCGCCGCGATGCCCGGATGATCGAGGATCGCATCGACCATCTCCTTGTCGCCATGGACGACCTGGAAGATGCCTTCGGGCAGGCCCGCCTCACGGAACAGCTCGCCGAGCCGCACCGGCACTGAGGGATCGCGCTCGCTTGGCTTGAGGATGAAGGCATTGCCGGTGGCGAGCGCTATGCCCGACATCCACAGCGGGATCATTGCCGGGAAGTTGAATGGGGTGATGCCGGCGCCGATGCCGAGCGGCTGGCGCATCGAATAGACGTCGATGCCGGGGCCCGCACCTTGCGTATATTCGCCCTTCAGCACATGCGGGATGCCGCAGGCGAACTCGATCACTTCGAGCCCGCGCTGGATGTCGCCCTTCGAATCAGCGATCACCTTGCCGTGCTCGGACGAGAGCAGGTGCGCCAGCTCGTCCATGTTCTTCTCGACCAGAGCCTTGAAGTTGAACATGACACGCGCGCGGCGCTGCGGGTTGGTGGCGGCCCATGCCGGCTGTGCCTTTTGCGCCGCGGCGACCGCGGCATCGAGCACCGCCTGATCGCCGAGCTTGACCGTCGCCTGGATCTGGCCGGTGTTCGGATCGAACACGTCGCCGGTCCGGGCTTCGCTCGTTGGACCGGTACGTGTCGAGGAGCCGGCGCTGCCGGCGATGTGATGATCGATGATGCGCATGGCGGGCTCTCTTTCGAAACGGGTTCGCATTCCCTTACGCTCGGGAAATTTGCAGGCAAGCTGCTTCACGTGCATGTGGGCGCTGCAAAAACGCAGGGGCGATGAATGTTTGACTGGGACGACCTGCGGATATTTCTGGCGGTAGCGCGGTCCCGCCAGCTCGCGCCGGCGGCGCGCGCGCTGGGGATGGATGCGACGACGGTAGGGCGGCGGCTACGACGGCTCGCGACGGCGCTCCAGTCCGAACTGTTCGAGCTCGAGGCCGGCGAGCGGCGGCTGACCGAACATGGCCAGGCGCTGTTCGCGCATGCCGAGACGATCGAGAGCACGGCGCTGAGCGCGCTGGGCGAGGTCGGCGGCGATTCCAACCAGGCAACGGGGCATGTCAGGCTGAGCGTCGCTGAAGGGTTCGCGACCTGGGTGCTGGCGCCACGCCTGCCCGAATTCCGCGCGCGCCACCCAGATATCAGGCTCGATCTTGTCACCGCCTCGGGCTTCCTCAATCCATCGAAACGCGAGGCCGATGTGGCGGTGATGATGGAGCGGCCCCGCCATGGCCGGCTGATTGCCGCCAAGCTCGCCGATTATCGGCTCCGGCTTTACGTCGCCCGGACTTATCTCGCTTCGAACGGGCCGATCGGTTCGATCGAGGAACTCGGGCAGCATGCGCTGATCGGCTATGTGCCCGAATTCCTCTATTCGCCCGAGCTCGATTATCTCGGTGAAGTCGCGCCGGGGCTCGACGCCATTCTCAAATCGACCAGCATCAACGTGCAATATCGCGCGGTGGCGAGCGGCGCCGGGATCGGCGTGCTGCCCGGCTTTATCGGCGACCAGGACCCGGGCCTGGTTCAATTATTCCCCGAACAGGTCGATATCCAGCGCAGCTTCTGGCTGGTGACCCACAGCGACATGCGCCGGCTGGCGCGGATCGAAGCGGTGCTCGCATGGTTGAAGGATGCGGCGACTGGACGCGCGCCAGTGACCGCGTCATCTGGGCCCCCATCTGGACTAATAGGACAATGACATGAGCGTCGCCTTCCGCCGCGACAGCGACGAGGAACATCGCGAGCCTAACCCGTCTTATTCACGAGGTTGGTGTTCGGGTTTGGTCGGCGGTTGGTCATGGCGTGTCGGCTT
>NZ_BAAAEH010000006.1:0-2578 GCF_039522915.1 Sphingomonas oligophenolica | reverse complement strand
GGGGCCAGCGCTATCCCGCCATCGGCCAGAGCTGGCGGCGCGCATGGAGCGAGGTCATCCCGTTCTTTGCCTTCCCCGACGAGGTCCGCAGGATCGTCTACACCACCGTAAGCGCCGACGGAACCCGGCCTTGATTTTCGCGGTCAGTTGGCGCTGCAGCAGCGCTTAAACTTCTGGCCTGAGCCGCAAGGGCACGGGGCGTTTCGTCCCACCTTGGTAGCTTTCATGGAAGTGAGCGCACGAGCATTCCCCTCGCGCATGAGAGCCAGTTTTCGCATGCCGACGAGCGCGCGTGGCATGAGAGCAGCGTGCTCGTCGCGGAGTTCATCAGCGTCCTCACGCTCCTCAATGTCTTCGAGCATATCCATGAAGCCGACGAAGAGGCCGATGAACGAGGCCGTGCGCTCATCCTGAGCCAGATCCGCCCAGTATTCCGGGTCGAGCCGCATGGCCTTCCAGAACCCGCGGACCCAGATCCTGACCTTGTCATGGTCAGCCTTCTTGCCGATTTCGCTAAAGCCTGGGCGGAAGGCCGGCCAACCTTTCTGAAGTTCGGTCTCGATCGTCTTGCGCCGTGCCAGGGCGCTGACAAGAGCGGCGTGCAGCCGGCGCTCGTCAGTGAAGTCAGGGATTTGCTTCCACAGCCCTGCAACCCATTGCTCGGCATCGAGATCCGGCGTCACCAATATTCCGGTGAGATAGCCATCCATCTCCAGCGGAGGCAGCAGGTCAGGATCCAGGTCAGGGTGGGCCAGGATCGACGCTGAGAGCTTCGTGCTGTTCACGCCGCGAGCACCATATTGCGAGCAGCTTGCCAGTTCCACGGCAGGAACTCGTCGATCCGATTGATGGGATGGTCGCCGATGCGCTCGATGACGTCGGTGAACCAGGCCTCGGGCTCGACGCCGTTGAGGCGACAGGTGCCAGCCAGCGCGTAGAACAGCGCCGCCGCCTCGCCACCCTTCATCGAGCCGACGAACATCCAGTTGCGCCGTCCCAGGGCCACGCCGCGCAGGGCGTTTTCGACAAGATTGTTGCTGATCTCGAGGCAGCCGTCGTCGCAGTAGCGGACCATCGCTGCCCAACGGTTGAGCGGATAACGACAGGCGCGTCCCAAAATGCTGTCGGAGGACAGACCACGTTGCTGTAGTTCGAGCCAGCCGCGCAACGCCTCCAGCTTCGACACGGCCTGGGCCCGGCGGACCCGTCTTCGTTCATCAGGTGGCGCGCCTTTGATCGTTCGCTCGATGGCGAACAGTTCGGCGATCCGCACCACTGCCTCCGCCGCGATCGGTGACGGGTTCTTTTCGAGGATGTCGGTAAATTTACGTCGGGCATGGCTCCAGCAGCCAACCTCGACGACGCCCCTCGGCGCCTTGCTCTTGGGATGACGATAGAGCGCGTTGTAGCCGGCATAGCCATCGGCCTGCAGATAGCCGCGATATCCCGCAAGATGCTCGGCAGGATGAGCGCCACCCCGGTCGGCACTGAACCGATAGACCACGGCCGGCGGGCGCATGTCGCCGCTCGACCGATCATCGCGCAGATAAACCCAGAAGTGCCCGGTCCGGCTGCCATCACCGCTGCCCAGCAACGTGACTGGTGTGTCGTCGCCGTGGATCTTGTCGGCTTCACAGATATAGGCGAACAGCCGCTCGCCAAGCGGCGCCAGCAGCCAGGCCAGCTTCCTCGCCCAACGGCTCATCACATCGCGATCGATATCGAGCCCCACCCGGCGCAAGATCACCGACTGCCGGTGCCAGGGCTGATGATCGACGAAGCGGCTGACGATCAGATGCGCGAGCATCGCACTGCTCGCCATGACCTTGGGCAACGGCAGTTCGACCGCGGGCGCCTGACGGATCTGCTCGCAGGCGCGGCACACCACACGCGAACGCACATGACGGATCACGCGGAACCGCGCCGGAACATAGTCGAGCACCTCGGTGACCGCCTCGTCGATCTTCACCGTCGGCCCGGAGCAGCCGGCGCTGCAAGCGCCGGGCGGATGTTCGACCGTGTGGCGAGGCAGGTGTGCCGGGAGCGGCACGCGGCAGCCGGGCTTGCGAGCGGATTTCGTCGTCGGTGCCACCGCCGCGTCGTCATTGGCGGGCTCAGGCGTCTCGACCTCGTCGAACATCAGCCGCAGCTGGGCGATATCCATCTTCTCGGAGCTACAGCCGAACTGGACGCGCAGAAGCCGCGCCACGCGATGTTCGAGCTTCTCGATCTTCAACGTCTGGGCTTGAACCGTCGCCTTCGCCGACTTCAACTCGGCCCGTTCCTGCTCCAGGACATCGGCCATCTCGCGCAGCATTTTCTGCAGGAGAACAGGGTCTGCAGGAAGGCGATCGAGGGGGAACCGCATGCCGTCGATGATAGCGGAAGGCGTCGCTAGAACCTACAAAAAACGCCGGATTCCCTCATCTTTTTGCTCATGCGAGCGTCGGTGTGACCACCTCGTCATGGACGATCGCCTGCTTCCAGTTCAGCCCCTCGATCAGCATGGCAACGTAAGCGCGAAATCACCCCCACATTCCAGAACTGATGGGTATCGGCGATAGCATGTCCGCAGGGT